>CALJHG010000052.1 GCA_938075585.1 uncultured Gammaproteobacteria bacterium
TCATTACTTGGAAACTGGACAGAGTGTCTGATTGCGGCTTCGCGAGAGTTTTTGTATACGTTATAGGTCCCATGTATATCCGCCAGAAAAAGAGCATCGAAGCAACCTTCCTCAAGTTTTTTTGCGAGATCCACCCAGTACTCGATTTCTTTGTATCCCTGGCTAGAACCGTCTATAGGGTTTTTCCATTGGCCTTTGGAATGATGGCAGATACTGCATTGGGTGAACGCGTTGAGAAGCATTTGCTTCGGTTCCTTACTCATAATGGTATCCTTTAAATAAAGATCTTTATGTACAGAGAACAAGACACCTTACCGCGAGTGACCGATGTTTGCATAGAACGAGTGTTTTTAAATGCAGCACAGGTTGTTCAATAAAAGTCCTGACATTTAATCTGTATAATGTGGCAGCTGTACAAAAATTTAGAGAATTATTTCAAACAATGGTTATGAAATTCGATGATGTCATTCTAGGTCGCCGGAGTATTCGAGGTTACAAGAGTAAACCTGTGGCGAAAAGTCTTATAAAAGAAATTCTCACACTGGCAATGCGCTCCCCGTCATCAATGAATACACAGCCTTGGAATTTCTACGTAATCTCCGGTAAGCCACTTGATGAAATTCGAGAGGGAAATACCGAAAGGAACCTTGCAGGAGTTCCTCATTCCAGAGAATTTAGGATCGGAGAACCTTTTCAAGGAGAACACCGAGAAAGACAGATAGGGGTCGCTAAACAACTTTTTTCGGCCATGGAGATTGCGAGAGAGGATAAGGACGCTCGCCAAGATTGGGTACTGCGCGGTTTCCGTCAATTTGATGCTCCAGTCTGTGTAATTATCACATATGATAAGATTTTGTCGGATAGCGATGACACTTCGTTTGATTGTGGTGCAGTTACGACCGCTCTAGTCAATGCCGCTTGGTCACGAGGACTTGGAGCAGTCATTAATAGCCAAGGAATAATGCAATCGCCTGTAGTACGTGAATGTGCAGGGATAGCTGCTGACCAGGTTATTATGAAAGCGATCGCGCTTGGTTGGCCTGATGAAACGTTTCCAGCAAACCGAGTTGTCTCTGAACGCAAAGCAGTGGAGGAAGCCACAACTTTCGTCGGCTTCGATGACTGACTATTAACGCCGCCTACTTTGAAAGACTCTTGGCCGCGTGTTCGCCACTGTATACGGCTGCTTCGACGCCCGCCTGCGAGAAGTAATCTCCGGCCAAGCGAATATTTGGTGGCAGCAATTCGTGCACTTTGTCGAGACTTCCATAATGCCCCGGCTTGGCAATGGTTAGGCCTTTTTCATAACGGAACAAATGCACAAAACGTGGTCGTGGGGCTTCGCCAAAGGCGTCATGCACTTGTTCAATCGCTCGGTGTTTAATTTCCTCGTCACTCATGTTAGCTAGTGGCGGGGTGTTGAAATAGACTCCAACTAATTGACCGCCATCTGGCACACTGGCCGGTTGTCGACGACCGTGTAATACCATTGCACCTACATCACGCTCACCATCGACTCCGACAGGTAAAACGGCGTCGACCGGGTAAGCTGGCCACGGATCCTCGTCATAGGCGATAGCAACATGGGCGTACTCAGTGTAATGAGTTCCCATCAGACGTTGGTAGGTATCAATTGATATGAACTCTTTCAAAAGCTTGGCGGCCACAAACGCCTCAGTAGCGATGATCACGGCATCACATTGATGTGCATTCCCGTTGGCAAAAATCTTCCAGCCATCACCGTCACGAGCCAGGCGATCCACAGGTGCCGACAAATGAATATCGTCAGACGACATGTTTTCCAACAGCCAGTCATTAATTTGGCCAATACCTTCCGGAGGAGTGGACAGGGAGATCTTATGGGCTTGCCTCATCAGTGCCTTTGGAAAAGGAGTCGACAGTTCTCTTAACGGCACAGCATATAGGAAATCCATAATTGGGCGCATAACATATTCGTAGGTACGTGAGCCCAGGTTAGTCCGCGTCCAATCTTCGAGGTTTTCGCCGCGATCATAGGTAGCCAATTGAGAGCCGTTAAACGGATTTTTTGCGGTACGAGAGAAAAATAATTTGATGCCAGTAGCCAGTAGGCGCAGCTTGTCGGTTAATTTTAGTGTCGGGACTTTAGCAAAACTGGAGAACTTACTAAGCTGCACAGGGTACCGCGAATCATCTTCATCCATTAATTCAGTAGTACTTTTCCATGGTACGAGCTTTTTGATATGACCCATTTCACGCAAAAGCGCCATGGTGCGGGGGTAAATACCGCCCATAAGAAATAATGCACCTGTGCCGAGGTTAAAGCCTTCTCGGTGTAATTGCTTCGTACGCCCACCAATGGAGTCACTGGCTTCGAATAATACGGCTTCATGACCTTCCTTCAGCAAGGTATAGGCTGCTGCACAGCCAGCTGGACCGCCTCCAACGACAATTACCTTCACAGTGACTCTTCCTTTTCAGGCATCGCGTGATTCATGACCGGACACCCTCTATTTGTCTCGCCAAGTCCCATGGCGTCTTTGCCGCCTTGTGTCCAGCCCAGATCAGAAATACGTTGGACAGCTGTCTTGTCCATTTCTCTTAGCTCTCCGTAACTTAAAGTTTGTCTGTTCGCGTAGGCTGAGACTTTAGAGTCCGCCGCAAATTTGGTTTTGTAGTAAAACAACGTTTTAAGTGTGAGATGGGTAATGACACGTTTTAATCCTGATAAAGGTTCTATTCGCATGTGCGTCAGGAAATTATCTTCCATAGAGTAGATACCGATCCAGCGTCCTAGCGGATGAAGTGGTTTGGGAAACCATCGTTCTCCAAACGCGTAAATTAAGGCCAGTACTAAATCAGTTAGCACAGGAGAATAAACGTGATTTTTCCCCTCCCAGCGATCGACAAAGTCTTCCAACTCTTCTAGTTTCTCAGGGAAGCCTACTAATTCCTTGTTACCCTCTCGACGAAAGTGTTTCGAGAGTGCTTTAGCGAAATTGAATTGCGCTAGTTTGATCTGAGGTTCCATCCCGCTGAGTCCAAGTTTTTTGAGCAAACGGTCTTGAAGCACCACAAGCCGAGCTAAAACATAGATAAAGTCATCACTATTTTCGAAATGACCAGGTAACTTTTTGGCAACACTAAAATGCAATTTGTTAAGACGATTGACAGATTCTTTCGTCTCTGCGGAGTCTGGGCCAGTCGCATACCAGGTCCAAAAGAAATCTAGCGCATCTTGCATTCTCCGATTGGGGTGACGCATCGCTTTGTTAGTAATAATAAGGGTTTCGCCCATATGTGCAGGCTTCACCACATAACAGGTCAAGATAGTGACCAAAAAGTTCAGAGTGAATTCGTCCATTTGATACTGGGCGATCATTGACATTATCAGCGAATAATCAGTTTCAGGGTCAAGGTTCTTTATTTCCCTATTGACCCAGCGGCGGTTAGTTTTAAGTTCTTCACTTACTTTTATCACTATAATTTCCCCTCTATAGCTATGCGGAAGCTTTAGCCACCTTGTACTGACATTAAGGTCAATGATAGAATTGTCATTAATATAATGTCAAATAAAGGTAAATTTCGAATGGTCGCCAATTCTCCTGTCCTAACCAGTCGTCGTTCTCGAGCCTCGAAGCTTTCTCCAGAGAAAAGGCGCGAACAGCTTCTACGCTGTGGCTTGAAGGTCTTTGCGCTTCGCGGGATTGGGTCAGCTCGACACGCTGAGATTGCGGAAGAGGCCGGTGTTGCAGTACCGACAGTTTTTTCTTATTTCCCGACTCGGGAAGTGTTAGTTCGCGATGTGTTAGCTGAGGTTGATGCCTTTCTTACGCGAGCACTTTTGTCGGCGTTAGACAATGGCAACTCAGTTTTCGAGAAGTTTTTATCTGTCACACGGACGTTTAGCGAGAGCGTCACGTCGACACCAGATGTGATAAAGATCTGGCTCGATTGGAGCACAGCTACCCACGATGAGACATGGCCGCAATATGAGATTCTACAAAATAGAATGGTAATACGATTTGCTGACGTTGTTCGAGAGGGACAATCTCGCGGTGAGCTCCCCGAGGCAGTAAATCCTGAAATCGCAGCGTACATGGTAGTTAGTGGGGGTCCGATGATTGCGCAGATGAAGCTTACTAAACGTAGCCCAGAATTTATTGATGAGTATTTGAACACATTGGTCCAAGGGGCTCTTATGTCAAACACTGGGGGTTAGCGAGGCGGTTATAGGCAGAAAAAGTTTTAGATTAGATAAATATTAGTTATTAATTTTAAAGGGGAAGAAAATGGATACTAAAATTCAATCATCACCGAGTAGTGATGGATTTTTCAGAAGCGCTTTAGCCTTTAGTGGCTATACTGGGTACGCAGCTATTATTCTGTTTATAATCGGTGGAGTTTGGTTGGGTGGTATGTTGCCTCCGCTCTTGAACGCAAGTGATTCACCGGCACAAGCGGTGGCAAAAGTTTCTGACAATCTTTTTGCGATTCAGATAGGCTCCATTTTCCTAATTGCTTCTTTCGCGCTGTTCGGATCGTTTGGTGCGGGTATGGCGATGTAGGTCCGACGTTACGAGACAACTCCAGGCTGGTCGTATATTCAGTTAATTTTCACCGCCGCTGGCACGACCCTCGCATTATTGGTTGCTTTTGCTTGGGCGCTTATGGTGTTTCGTCCAGAAACTTATCACCCTTCGATTGTTCTAATGTGGGCTGATCTAGCTTACTTCATTGCTCTTTTTTCCGTTCCTGTGTTTGGTGGCTGGTGCGTTATGGTGGCACTCTCGATTTTCTTTGCTGAAGAGGGAAATGAGCCTTTTCCGCGTTGGGCAGGTTATCTTAACTTGTGGATGGTACTATTATTTGCACCCGGTCAAATGATAATGTTTTTTAAAGAGGGGCCGTTTGCGTGGCATGGTCTAATAGCAATGTATCTGCCTTTTATCGCTTTCTTTATATGGATCGGAGTGATGTCACACTTGATGATTAAGATCGCCAAAGAAGAGAGCAAATAAGCATAATGAGCGGCGCTTCTCGACCAAGAGCCCAAGTACCAGGTGAGATTGGTATCTGGGCTTTTGTCGCGGGGGATCTGCTGGTTTTTTCTGTCTTTTTCATACTGATCGCGCTTGGTCAGAGAGAAATGACCGATGTCTTTTCCACTTCGCGAGAGAGCCTAAATCTGTATTTTGGTCTATGCAATACTCTCCTGCTCTTGACAGGCTCGTGGTTTGTGGCGATTGGAGTTGAAAGATGTCGCGATGGTCAGGGATCGGATAACGCCCGTTGGTTTAAGCTAGCTATCGGATGCGGCTTAGTCTTCGTTATAAATAAGATTTTCGAATGGGAGGCTAAAATTGGAGCAGGTTTTACTCCCCTCACGAATGATTTTTTCATGTATTTTTTCATTTTTACAGGCATTCATTTATTGCATGTGGTAGCAGGGGTGGTGGTATTAATATTTCTTTGTAAAGTCAGTCAGCGTCCAACTTTGAATTCTCGAGACATTCGGACTCTTGAGAGTGGCGGTATTTTCTGGCATTTAGTTGACCTCCTTTGGATCATGCTTTTTGCCTTGTTGTATTTGTTATAGCCTGAGTTTTCGAGCTTTTAGATTTTCGAGTATTACTTTATGAGTAATTATAAAACATATTTTGGCTTCAGCACGATGACATGGGCGTGGGTATTTCTTGTGGGGACGACTTTGCTAGCGTGGTGGTTTGGTTTCATAGATGCCGAAAATATGCATTTGGCGACCACCGGAGTGATCATTGCTGGAGCGGCTAAGATTTGGATTATCGGCTATCAATTCATGGAGCTGCATCGCGCTCCTTCTATTCTTTATTATTCCTTTCTATCGTGGACAGTAGGAATTGCGATAGTATTGCTTACTATTCTTACGATTTCTTAGTCTTGTTCGACTTCAGCCAGCTGTGGCGAAGTTGAGGTTGCGAGTTGGAGTCTCTTTTAATCCTTACACAAGGACCTAACGTATTAGGTTGCGAAAATACAGCAGTTGGTTGTGAATGTATGTTTGATTTACTAAATTAAACGTAAAAATTACTTATGCAGCGAAATATCAGGGTGATGTTTTTTTGCTGGATATGTCAGGAAAATATGGAAATTATAAAGTGAGTTTCAATAATGACGGGCAAGCATCGCGAACCAACAAAGAGAAGTCTCCCATGTCTGCCTTAAGGCTGGCAGGCTGGGTTGGAGTAGGTGTTGCCACTCCATTTTTTCTTTGGGCTCCGCTTGGATACGTTGGTGTCATACCATCGATGATTGATGTCTTTGGTATTGTCGGACTAAGGATTCCAGCAGGGGTTACAATCGCGGGTCTTTTATTAGCTGCAGTTGGTTTTTACGAAGACTAAACTAGCCTTTCATCCGTACCAATATTAATTTAATAAGTAAGGAAACTAATATGTTCAAACTATCAGATTTTTTCATCTTACTGGCTGTCGCGGTATCTTTCGCGGTATCGGGACTGCTCTGGTTCGAAGGCAAGCAAATAGAGGGCTTATTTACTGCAATATGGGTGCCCTCTATCCTGGCGTTTGGGATTTATTTCAAACTGTCTAGCTTATTGGCGAGGAGAGGCTAACTATGATTTCTGATAATTTACTTCCCATCGCCATTTTTGTGTTCGTCATCATGATGGTAGGCCTTGTGCTGACCATTATGGAATTTCGTTACGGCGCGCCAAAGCGACAGCAGGATGAAGCTAACAGTAAAGTGGATGAAGTTGTCAAAGACGAAGCATCTTAAGTAGGCTGAGGATTTACAACCTATAGCTCGAGCGATACGCGCTGGAGGACTCTATTGTTCTCCAGTCTGGTGCCCGTTGTCCTAATCTTTTTTCCAGAAATATTTGGGAATGTGCTTCATCAGTCAAATGTATAAGAAATAAACGTTTGGACAACATGCGTGTCACGATTATGTTGGAAAACATCTATTGCGGCCTGATGGGGCATCCCCCATGCATATCCAGCATAAACGTAAAGTTGTTTACTTGGGAAATACTCGAAACCTAGATTGATTTCTTCTGCCCAGTCTAAGTCTGAAACCGCTTTACCGAAATACTGTTTGGTAGCTAAATCATGAGAGTAATACCAAACACCGAGTGACCAATCCTGTCCCGGATATACTTTCATTTTGGCCATCTGTGTAACTTGATTTTGATTAAATAAGTGAAATTCCCCGGCTACCTCGCCTTGGTACCAGGTGTCCCAATCTCGTTTGAAAATGGTAAAAAATAGCCCTCGATACTCCTCATTTTGATTCGTTGTCGAGTCGTCTCCTGAAAAATGAGCATAACGATAGATAAATGTAGGTTTCCAAGGCCAACTGCTTAAGGCGTAATTACCCTCTATATACCACCCATTTCCATTATTTTTAAAACCCGTCTCTTTGCTACGACCGCGTTCAATTACATATTCACCAAACAACTTTAGATCTTTAAGAAAAGGCACTCTTATATCCGCACCACGGATACTAGCCACGCGCATTCCGTCAAGTGCAAAATTATCATCTTGAATGATCTCGAAGTACATGAGGCCCAGTGTGCCTAGTTCATTTTCAGCTGTTTCTACGTTAACCCCAACTACACGAGCATCGCCCAAGTCATCGTCAGTACGAAGCCAAAACCCGTCAAATCGTAAAGGGGAAGTGTCTATTCTTATAATCGCACTGTTCCGCCACGCGGTGAATGCTCCTATCCAATACTGACCATCGGCCGCGCCTTTGTTAAAATTCCCATCACCAACTACAAAACCGTCTCCAATAGTGAATTCTTGGCCTCCATAAGATAGATCGATAAATTCATTACGCCAGCCAACTTTAGTGGAGTCGGTATCAAATGCTTGATCTCCAGATCGAACAATCTGCCCTGAGAGCTCTCCATCGAGAGTCGTCGTCGCGGCAACCATCGAAAGAGTGCTATAAAACTCCGAGCTTTCCATTTTCCAGACGAGGTCTAGTTTGGGTTTGGCTGCAATAGATAACGTCGCCCGACTTTTCTCACTCGGCGAGTCGATGGCCCCATATCCAAAATTTAGTCCCGTCCCGTACTGTAGCCCCCCAAGAAACTTGAGCTCACCGGTGACGCTTTTATTATTGCTCGAGTAGAGTTCTAAAGATGCAACTAGACCACATTGCAGCAGCAAAATAACGCAGCTTGTGAATCTGGTGACCGGAGAAATGACGGACTTCATTCTACTTTCCATTGGCAACTACTCTTTAATATTAAGCCATATAGATAACAAATTCTCTTGCGGCATAATTTTACTTTTGCGCACAATCTGTATAGAAATACTACATATGGTCGTGAGATTGAGGTTTCCAATTATCATTCGTATCTTTTACTTAATTGACTTGTTTGGCTTTAAATATTTGCATGAATGACTGTGACTTTGTGGCATTGGATTTTGAAACGGCAAACAACGATCGTTTTAGCGCTTGCCAGCTAGCTATGATTGCGGTTAAGGCCAATAAGGTTTGCGAAACTTTCAATCATTATATTCGTCCGCCCGATACATTTTTTGGCTTTACCCATGTCCA
>CALJHG010000053.1 GCA_938075585.1 uncultured Gammaproteobacteria bacterium
GATGAACGCATCGCGGATGCCTCCTGATTGCTAGCCAAAGTCCCAAGTCCCATAACACATCCTAATAGGACGCTTATTGGAAGCAGTTCAAGTACCCTATTTGGTACTTCCAGCAAAATGACTGATACTGCGTTGACGACAGTAAACGATCCTTTCCCGACATCTTCTAGTATATCTACAAGTCCAAGGATACTGAATAGGACTAGTAATAGAGTTAATGCAAACAAGCCATTTTTTATTACGAGGGTTGAGATATACCGTCCAACTATATAAGTCATAGAGACGACCGCTTTTGGTGAATGAAGTAGATCATGAGCACCATTGAAATTACAACGACTGGAGGGATCCATAAGTAGGATAGAACTCCTTGTTCTACCCAAGTCTTTGAGACAGTCATAATGTTGTAGTAGATAGCATACGATGCTATAGCCAGCGGCAATTTGGAAAATCGACTAGTTCTAGGTCTATAATCGACAAACATTAGTGCTATCAGTACTAGAACTATAGTGGAGATAGGCGTTGAAAGTCGCCATTGAAGTTCAGCTTTGTCATAAAGTGAGTCCTCGTCAACTAATGCAAAACTGCTCGCAGCTTTAGCTTTATACTCAAGATCGATTTCGGTAGACGCCTGCAGTTCCAGTGTAAGAGTTTGAAACAGACCAATTAGATCGGAAGACTCATACGATTGCTTAAATACACTAGCTTTGTTTAAGGTTAGGGTGTGTATATTTTCTGCGCTAAATAGCTCAATACTTCCGCTCGGTGCTGCGATAATTTGTATATCTTCTCCATCTTTCGTCCGTATGAAAATATCTGATAGGCTATTTGGGGAGGCAGTAATTTTTTCGATATACACGACGTGCTTGCCGTTATTAAGGCTATAAAATTGGCGTGCTTTAATACGTTCGACTTCAGAAGATGATTTGGCATGCTCTTTCATATCATAAATATGCTGATAGGCCCAGGGTCTGGCATAGATAGATAAAGCACCGGCAACTACCGACACTAAAATGCCAAACACGAGGACAATCTTTTTAAGTTTAAGATCTGACAAACCGACGCTTCTTAATATGGTTAGTTCGTTACTGTTAGCGAGTCGGGCCATTGCAAAAATGATGCTAAAGTAAAGTGCGAGCGGTAATAGTACTTCTAGCGATACCAGGAGTTTAAACCAGTTCAAAATTAATACCTCACTCATTTTGTAGAGGCCACTAGCAGCATCCGTCATTAATCTCGTGAGGCTATGGAAAAAAAAGATAACAGACAGTACAAATACGACTGAAATTAGATTTACAAGTATTTCGCGTATAAGATAACGATTTAGAAGCACTTTCTATTTACCAATCCGTGGGAAACTGACTCATTGTTAAACAATTTAGAAGAACATCATCGCTGGAGAGGGCGTCGAGTGCAACTTAGTTTTCTGGCAATTATTTTAAGAGTCAGTTGCTCAATAAGTATAGTGTCAATGTCTGCCTATGCCGCAGAGGGCACTGAGTCTATTTATGACCCTATTGTGATATCTGCAGAGCGAGCTAGTCAGAGTATTGGCGAGCAGGGTTTTAAATTGAGCGGCCAGCTTAGAATCAATACACGGATGTGGGTCATCAGAGGGGATAGTGGACTAGTTGAAGGTAGAATTAGCGATTCGGACTTCGTCAAAGTTCAAGGTACCCCAGCCGACATCAAGTATCGTAGCGATACAAAGAGTACGGTAAGTGGTACGGCGGCGCTTCTAAACTATTCTACAACAAACAACGTGGTTAAGCTGTCTGGCTCGGCGAAATTGCTCAAAGGAAATCAAAGTGTGGAGAGCGATATGATAGAGTACTTCTTAGACACGGGCACTTGGTCTGCGGGAAGCACCTCAAGGGTCAAAATGATAAAAATGATCAAATAGGTGATGAGACTTACCACGTAGCGACTTTTTTCTCAGCAATATTCAAATCTTCGTGACTATCGATTTCACACCAGTGCAATCCATCAATCGGACAAGTAGCAACCTTATGTGATTGAGCGATAGCGTTTATTGCAGAAAGATACCACATTTGCAGCCCGCCATCTGCCCGCATCATGGTGTTGAGTTGCTCTATAAAAGTACTTGCCCCGTTGGCACTAAAGCACATCATCCCGATAGATTCAGCGTCTACCTTCGATCGGTCGATTGTCTTTCCTATTTTTGAGATGTAGTCTTTCTCTAAGGTGATTTTCATATCATCGTCATCGTAAATATCTTTTGAATCAGTTACGAGTGTAATTTCGCTCTCGTTTTTAGATCCTAACAACTGTCCGACAATAGCGGCTTCAAATAGTGTGTCCCCATTGATGAGCATGAACGGCAGCTCCATCTCATGCCGGGCGATCCAGCAGGTCCCGAGATTGTCACTTTGGAGGTAAAATGGGTTATACAAGGTTCTTGCAGTTATAAAATTTTGTTTTCTAACAATAGAGTCTATTTTGTCGGCCCCAAATCCTGTAACAACAAGTACGTCTTCAATGGCGCATTTAGATAGCTCTTGTAGTTGCCACTCGAGCACGGATTTCCCTTGTATTTTTACAGCAGCCTTCGGTTGTTTTGCGGTAAGGGGGAGTAGGCGCTTTCCTTGACCGGCGCTCAAAATAATTGCTTTCATTTAATACCTTGTGAATTGAGTTATGTGGATTTACATCGTGCACGAACTTTAGCATGCGGCGCATAGGTAATCCATGGTGCAAGTCAGGGAATTAATATGCTCTGATTCACAATCCCTTATGCTTTTGGGACAAATTCGTGTTCCATTTTTTTATATTGCTTAAAGGATCTTTTACATAGCGTGTTGCTTTCATCATATTCAGAACAAGAGTATTTATCAGTTGTCCCATTCGGTTCATGGGACGCTCCACATCGATAAAAAGGACAGCACGATATTCGGACGTATCATTTTGTACTTCATGTTCAAAAGTATCATCAAAGAGAATACACTGACCTTCAGACCATCCACGTACTTCGTTATCTACTCTTATCCAACAGCTGTTTACGTCACCGGGTACTTTTAAGCCCAAGTGACACCTTATTAAGGCTTTAGTAGGTCCTCGATGGGGCGGTATGTGATATTTAGGAGCTAAGATAGAGAACCAAGCATTTTGTAGGTTCGGTATTTTATTGAGCGCTTCTGCGGTTTGTGTACACTTGCTACAGTTTTCTATCACAGCGTTACCGAATATAAAGAAAGCATATGTTTTCCAGTAATCTTCTTTCGAGATGCGAGCTTGATCGGGAGACATTTGATGAAATGCTGGAATTTTAGAGGGGTCTTTCCATACTTCGTCAAACTCTTTTTGTATTTTTGGAAACTGATCTTCAAGTACCGAGATCCATGAGAATGTCTCATTTGGTAAAAAGGGCGACGTTGGAACTATTGAGCACTGATTTTGAACGTTAGCGATAAGTCTCAGGAATCGCTTGCCTATGATGTGGATGAGTTTTCTTTTTGTAGCTGATACCGCTTGACTAGTTTTCATTAGTTAACCAATGGACAGCAAGGTCGTAGTCAGCCTTGCTGTCAATGTCTATTGCAGCTAGAGGATTCGAGACGACAGTATGACATAACTTCGCTCCGGCATTGCTGGAAATTGTTTTTAGCGCCTTCTCTAGGGTAAGACTGCCCAAAATATATCCGATCAAAAATCGAATGCCTATATAACGTGAAATTTTCCACGGCTTCTTTCTTAGAGCCTCCACTTTTTGCCAATACTCTAGGACTCTAACTCCTTTTTGGCTTTTAACGAGAAATAAATTGCTTCCACAAAAGACTCCTTCTGGGAATTTCAATAGAGTTCGCTTGCTCTCGGGGAATGCTTTATGGACATTTGCATATGGCACCAAGCCAACGATGAAGTCTCCCGTTATATGCCCTGCTGCTTCGAGGAATTCCGATATTGTATCGGAGGGGAGGAGTGCATGGTCTCCTGTGGTGAGCAGGCAGGGATAATCTCCTCTGGCCGAAATAGCCTTCGCCGCACTCGCGGCTGGCCCTGCTTCGGGAGGGAGCCAGATACAATTATGGTTACGAGTAACTTTTTGAAGCGAATTTCCTAGCTGGCTACTTTCCTCATTTAATCCAACGATAGTCATGTCGGAAATTTCTCCGCAATTATCTAGTGATTCTAAGACTCGTTGGATGCAGGTTTTACCATGAATCTTCACTAAAACTCCATTTTTAATGCCAAACATACGAGCCAAACTATTTCCGCCGGATCGATCTCCAGCTAGAATCACTGAAGGTATTTTTACTTTATGATTGCTCATTCTAAAGAAGAGTTGAAATAGGTTTGAGTGGCTTTTCATATACCCGGTAATGTTTCGAGCGATAGCCACCAAGGATATCGATAATTTTTTTCATACCAGCATTATTTTCGAGGATCCAGGACATTTCTACCGTCTCTATGCCTTTCCGTATTGCTGGTTTTCTTAGCGCATTAACCACGGAAAGTGCCAAACCTGGGCCAAACCTAGTGTTCTGTAGTCGTTTTCTAACGCCCATGAGTGGGATGCGCGCAGTTTTTGGATATCCCAGTTTCAGACGTTTTATTAGCTTAAATATACCAAAAGGAAAAAGTTTTCCGTCTAGATCTTGGATAGCTTCATTAATGTTAGGCAGCAATACAATAAATGCCACAGGCTCATTATTAATTCGGGCGATTTGTATGAAGTCGCTAGGTATTACCATGAGCATTTCTTTTCCGATGGCTGCAAACTCATCTTTTTCGAACGGCACGAAGCCCCAGTTGTCAGACCAAGCATCGTTAAAGATGTTTCTGACAGTCTCTAATTCTGCCATCACATCCTGTTTGTTTAGTGGACAAATACTTATGTCTCTCTCTAATCGCTTCAGGATAGCTTTCATAAATTTAGGAGGTTCGAATTTAGGACTAATCAAATATGCAGACAGATCCATTTCTTTTGCGTAGCCGGAGTCTTCTACAAGCTTTCCGTAATAATCTTTTGCATGAGTCATCATGAAATACGGGGGTGTATCAAAGCCCTCGACTAGCAATCCTACTTCTTGATTTATATTTAAATTGAAAGGGCCTCTCACCCTCGTCATTTCCTTACTCAAAAGCCATTGCTCGGCCAGTAGAAAAAGCTGCTTTGATATAGTGGAGTCATTAGGTGATTCAAAGTTTCCGAAGAAACCTGTGGCATTTTTATAATATTCGAGATGTGCTCGGTCAACTTGAGCGCTAATTCTCGCGATCGGTTTCGATTCATCATAAGCTACCCAACCCGCCCAATCTAAGTGCCTGAAAATAGGTTGGCTAGGTTTTAGCGCTTCTTTCCGCTCGATGATCAACGGAGGAACCCAATTTTTATCATGATTATAGATAGACCAAGGAACCTTAATGAAATCGTCCAAGTGCTTTTTAGTCTTTACTTCGGCAATTTTTATCATAATAACTTAGCGCTCGAGCTACGAAGTTTTGCAACCTCTAGATTATATGCTAAAAATTATTCTCTGGATTACATTTCCACTCGACAATAAAATTTATCGCATATTGACGTGTGAGGTGCTAGCTTTAGCTTACTAACGACTTTGTATGAAGATAAATTTAGGGGGATTTTTTGAATGAAGGCTAAAATTAAGGAAGATTACGTTCAAATTGATGAAATAAGTTGGCAACCATTTCCTGACGCCTTTTCGAAAGGGGGAATCCGGTGGAAATTGTTGCATACCTCACCTGAGATGGGTGCTTGGACGGCTATCTTTGATTGCCCAGAAGGTTCTTCTTTTGACCGTCATATACATGTTGGACCGGGTGAATATCTTCTGACCAAAGGGAAAATGGAGGTCAGAGGAGGAACTGAAGGGGGCGGCGCCACGGCACTAGAGTTAGGTTACGGATACGAATCTTGTGGAGCGCAGCACGACAAGACGTACTTCCCAGTGGAGAGTCAGTTTTACATGACGTTCATGGGGCCTCTGCAGTTTACTAATGATGATGGTAGTCCAAGAGCAGTTGTTGGATGGGAGCAAGCTCAAGGTTTATGGGACTCTCAAACGGGCTCGTCTTAAATAGTGTATAATAACTAATCCCCGCTAAGTGGGTTAATTAGTGCTAGAAACATTTGGTTTCAGCGTGGTGCCGAAGAGAGGACTTGAACCTCCACGGGGTCACCCCCACTGGCACCTGAAGCCAGCGCGTCTACCAATTCCGCCACTTCGGCTTGTGCTGTTATGGAGACGCAATCTAGCGAGTAGCCAGCCACGAGTCAAATAGTTTTGTATAAATTTTCGAGAGATATCAAATAAAAACACGCAAGTACCATGAGAATTTGCCATCCCGGACTGACATACGGGAGGCAATAGAGCGCGCTAGTAAGCCTGTTGGTTTACGTGATATTAGTAAAAGTTTGCGATTAGATAAAAAGAAGTTAAGTAGTGCGTTAGGCATGCGTTTAAAAGCTATGGTGCGGGATGGTCAACTGATTCAAAATAAAAAACTGAAGTATGAGATAAATAGGTATTCTGAGTTAGTTAGTGGTTCTGTTTTAGCCCATCGTGATGGGTACGCATTCGTCAGGCCTGTGTCTGGTGGGTTAGATATTTATCTGAGGCAGAAAGAGGCTCGCGCCGTTTTTCACGGCGATAAAGTTCTTGTGAAAGTAACAGACAAGGATAGGGAGAGTAGACCATCCGGGAAACTAGTTGAAGTTCTGGAACGAGGGGCCGCAGAATTTATAGGAGAATATTTTGAAGAAAAAAGTGTTGCATACGTTAAGGCTAAAGATCGACGAATAAGTCAGAAAATCTTCCTTAAGCAGAAACTGGCTGACGTGGTTAATGGTGTGCTAGTTAATGTGGTAATAGTGACGCAGCCCACTAAATTTTCAGATCCTATTGGTGAAGTAAAAGAAATTTTGGGCGATGATCTATCGGCTAGGGTAGAAGTTGATATAGTTATCCGTAAACATCAGTTGCCCTATAAATGGCCGAAAGCGGTGGAAACAGAGGTAGGCGAGATAGCTGGACAAATTGAAGAAACAGAGTTTGTGACTCGTCATGATCTTAGAGACCTAGCTTTTGTAACGATTGATGGCGCAGATGCTCGAGATTTTGACGATGCTGTTTTTGTACAAAGCGCTGCCGAAAATAAAAAGTTATATGTTGCAATAGCAGATGTTTCACATTACGTACTACCTGAATCCTATATAGATATTGAAGCGAAGAATAGAGGCACTTCAGTGTATTTTCCTGATCGTGTAGTTCCGATGCTGCCTGAAGAGTTGTCTAATGGGATATGCTCTTTAGTGCCTGATGAGGATCGTTTGGTACTAGTATGCGAAATGGTGGTTACACCCGCTGGTAAAATCGTTAGTTCGGAATTTTATTCGGGCATTATTTGTTCGCATGCACGATTGATTTATGAGGATGTGCAAGACTGGCTGGATGGGGACGAACACGCTTTAGGTACTGCTTCGGTCGTAGTGAAAAATAACTTGCTAGGCTTACATCAAGTATTTAATTCATTCAAGAAAGCGAAACATAAAAGAGGGGCGCTAGAGATAGGTACGGTCGAGCCAAAGTTTACCCTGAACTCTAGGGGTGAGATTAAAAATATTGAGGCGAGCGTTAGGGTAGATGCCCATAAGATTATTGAAGAATGTATGATCGCTGCGAACACAGTTGCTGCCAATTTCCTATTGGAAAAAAATAGTAGCTCTTTGTTCAGGGTTCATGAGTTGCCTGGAGAGGATAAAGTTCGAGCACTGGCTGTTTTTCTAAAATTGATGGGTATCGATCCTGGTTTTTCCGAAAAGCTAGAATCTCGCCAATATGCGTCTATTTTAAAAATTGCCAAAGATAGAAAAGATCGACGGGTGATTGAAACCATGGTGCTCCGTAGCCTAAAGTTGGCTGCTTACAGTGAAAAAAACTCTGGTCATTTTGGTTTGGGATTGGACTCATACACGCATTTTACTTCACCGATAAGGCGCTATCCTGATTTGATAGTCCATCGGGCTATCAAATCAGGAGAGGGTGCATATGATAAGAAAAGTATCGAAGAAATGGCATTACAATGTTCTAACTTTGAGCGGCGCGCAGAACTGGCTTCTCGTGATGTCATCGCCTATCTAAAATGTCAGTATATGCGAGATAAAGTCGGCGAAGAATTTTCAGGACTGGTCACAGCAACTACCGATTTTGGTTTGTTTGTAGAGCTTGCTGATATCTTTATAGAAGGACTTGTTCACGTTACCTCATTACCTTCAGATTATTATGTATATTCAGAAGCAGCTCATTCGCTCAGAGGTAGGAAGTCGGGGGCTATATTCTCCCTCGGTCAATTATTGAAGGTAGTTGTTAGTGGTGTGTCGGTGGACGAGAGAAAAATAGATTTAGTAATTTCGAAGACCTCTAAGGAAGGTGTTAAGGGTAATCGAGACAGTGTTTCTTTTTCTCAGAAGGCCCGGAGATCTAAATCTAGTACAAAGAAAAAAAAGAAAAATAATGCCCGATCATAGTCTTTTAGTCGGTGGTTTTCATGCTGTATGGTCGTCTTTGGATACCGCGCCGCAAAAGTGCGTCGAGTTATGGGTGAGACGCGGCTTGGAGTTTGGTAAAGCCGCGGAACTAATAGATCTAGCCAGAATAACAGGCGTGAGCGTACAAATTGTCACTGCCAATGCTATTGATAGGCTATACGGAGTGGAGGGTCATCAGGGAGTTGTTTTAAAACGAAGGCCTCCCAGTACGGTAGCGTTAAAAACTTTACTAAAGAATATTGCAAAAGAGGAGCGGACTCCGTTGATTCTAATCCTGGATAATGTACAAGATCCTCAAAATTTTGGCGCGTGTCTTAGAGTCGCGGACGGTGCTGGAGTTGATGGCGTATTGTTCTCAACGAATAATAGTGCCCAGATAAGCAATACTGTTGCTAGAGTTGCGAGTGGCGCTTTGGATGCTATTACTTTGGTTCCCGTAACGAATATTGCTGCGGCGATAAAACAAATTTGCGCTGCCAATATTTGGGTTACCGGTGCATGTGATGATGAAGGTATTTCACTCTATGACATTGATTTTACTGTCGGGACGGCGATTGTCGTAGGAAATGAGGGGGTGGGATTGCGCAAACTAACACGCGACCGCTGTGATCACCTAGCTGCCATACCCATGCGAGGTAGGGTCAGTAGTTTAAATGTGGCGAGTGCTACCTCAGTCTTCCTCTTTGAGGCTTTACGCCAACGCGATTAAATAACCTTTAGTTCGGCTACCGACTTTGCTAAGTTGGGAGTATTCCTTTATCATATTCGCGTGAAATCTAATCCTTGCTTCACTGGTCGTTAAATTAGACGCAGGAAGCTTATAACCTTAAGGACACACCGATGAGACATTATGAGATCGTATTCTTAGTTCACCCTGATCAGAGTGAACAAACCGCAGCAATGATTGATCGGTATCGCGCGATCATTGAAAGTAAGAAAGGTACAATACATAGACTAGAAGACTGGGGCCGACGTCAGCTAGCATATCCGATTAACAAAATTCATAAAGCGCATTATGTTTTGATGAATATTGAATGTGATATGGAAGCTCTCGAAGAATTAAAGACAGCATTTCGCTTCAATGACGCTGTTCTTAGAAGCTTAGTCTTAGCCCGTAAAAAAGCGATTACTGAGCCTTCGCCGATCGCACAGTCGAAAGAAGAAAATACCGGTAGAGATAGCCGAGAGCGTGATCACGCACCTCGTAGTGATAGCCCTGAGGTCTCTGAGTCAGTAGTTGATTCGGACGCATCAAATCCATCGATAGATGAATCTGTTGAGCCAGAAAATGAGGTCGTTGAATCTTCGAATGAGGCCCAAGTTGACGAAGACATAGAGAAGGAGAATTAGACATGGCTAAGTTTGTTAGAAGGCGTAGATTTTGTAAATTCACTGCTGAGGGCTTTGAGACCATTGACTATAAAGATTTAGCAACTCTCAGAGGGTCTTTGACCGAAAATGGTAAGATTGTTCCCAGCAGAATATCGGGAACTAAACCAAATTTTCAGCGTCAATTGTCGACCGCGATTAAACACGCACGTTACCTAGCGCTCATCCCTTATTGCGATGCCCACTAGTTAGAGGCCGGAGACTTAATTAATTATGCGCGCCGTAGCTCGTTTTGCGATGCGAGGTCATTGGCATGCAGTAGCTCTGACTGTTTTAGGTCTGATATGTTCCACTGTTATAAGCATTTTTGGTGTGATTAGTGGTTCAATAGTGACATTAGTGGCTATGCGAATTGGTTGGTTGGCGGGTTTGAAGCTCGCATTAACTTCGGCCATTTTCTTTTGTTTGTTTCAGTTTTTCATGACTGGCTATACCCCGCTCACCGCACTATATATCAGCGTTATAGTTTTGGGTCTCCCCGTATTACTTGGAGTGGCTTTAGATGGCTCAAGTAATCAGGCTCTACCGCTACTAATAGTAGCTTGTGGTCTAATTTTATTTTCTTTAGCGTTTAGAATCATGACTGGTGATGCTGATCAATTCTGGTATCAGCAGATTAATCCGATTCTCAACGCGTTGCGGGAGGCTAACGGGTCAATCCTAAGTGAACAAGCTATAATGCAAATATCTTCACAGATGCATCATATCTTTTTGGTTCTAATATTTCTTTTTTATACCGCAATAATTTTTTTGGCGAGATGGTGGCAAGCAGAATTGTATAACCCAGGCGGTTTCGGTTTTGAATTCAGAGTTTTGAGAATGCCTAAAACTGCTCTGTACGGGGTAGCTATAGCTGGAGTTATGGTCGCTTTAAATACGGTCTCTGGTTTTGATGTCGCTTTTGTGACAGATTGTTTTATAATTTTGGTATCACTGTTCTCGTTTCAAGGGTTAGCAGTAGTGCATGCAAAGATTTATACAAATAATTTGCCTGTCGGTTGGTTGGTCGGTCTTTATCTGTTGTCGGCAATAGTACCTCAGTTGGTAGGCCTAGTCCTCGCGACAACAGGGGTTGCTGATAGTTTGGCCGATTTTCGGCGAGCTAAAGTTTCTTAAACAGGTTACTATAGTGGGAAAGTTCTGGCAAAAATCTGTTTTGTCACACAGGGTTGGTTAAAGGAAGAGGGATAGGATGGAAGTTATTTTATTGGAAAAATTGCATCGCTTGGGAGATCTCGGCGATAAGGTTAATGTAAAACCGGGATATGGTAGGAATTATCTTATCCCGCAGAAAAAAGCAGTGCCTGCTACCGCAGATAACATAGCAGAGTTTGAAGAAAAAAGAGCGGAGTTTGAAAGGGTCCAATCTGAGGAGATTACACTAGCTGAAGCCCGAAAAGAGAAACTATCGGCTGTAGAGATTACGATAACTGCTAATGCTGGTGCAGAGGGTAAATTATTTGGCTCTGTCGGCGGTGCGGAAATCGCGGGCGCGGTAAGCGAAACTGGTAATGAAGTCAGTAAAAGCGAAATTCGTCTACCTGATGGTCCTTTAAGAGAAGTTGGAGAATACGACGTCGCCATTTATCTACATGCGGACTTAAGCGTTAGTGTTAGGGTGCATATCGTAGCTTCAGAGGGTGAACAAAACACCTAACTTCGGTCGGATTTAAATGGTACCTTTTGTGTCGAAGGAAGCATATGTGCTTGTAACCTAATGACGAGGGTGTGGTCAAATGGATATTTCGGATATTGACACTGATGCGTTGAAGGTTCCCCCTCACTCTATCGAGGCCGAACAATCGGTATTAGGTGGGCTGATGCTCGATAATGACTCCTACACCAGTGTGGCTGAGCGGATAAGATCTGAGGATTTTTATAGGAACGACCACAAGCTTATTTACGACGGTGTGCTCAATCTCGCGGCGAATAGCAAACCCTATGATATCGTAACGCTGGCTGAGCTTTTAGACTCGCGAGAGCAACTGAAAGATGTGGGCGGTGTGGCGTACCTAGCGCAACTGGCTGAGAATACCCCAAGCGCGGCTAATATAGCGGCTTATGCTGATATTGTGCGCGAAAGATCAGTCTTGCGCGAGCTGATAAGTGCCGGCGGTAAAATCTCAGAAAGCGCCTTTCGTACTGAAGGCCGTTCGGCAAACGAGTTGCTCAATTCTGCTGAGGCGTTGGTGTTTTCCATAGCGGAAAGAGAAGCACGCGGCAAAAGAGGGTTCGTTCCGATAGGTGATTTGGTGGGTGAAACGTTAAATCGGATTGAAGAACTATTTAAAAAAGAAAACCCTATAACGGGCGTCTCGACAGGCTTTTATGAGCTAGATGATATGACTTCTGGGTTGCAGCGTTCTGATTTAATTATTGTGGCTGGCCGGCCCTCAATGGGGAAAACAGCATTTGCCGTGAATATCGCACAACACGCCGCCCTAAAAGAAGATATGTCGGTTGCGATATTTAGTATGGAAATGCCCGGTGAACAAATTGTTATGCGAATACTCGCCTCACTTGGTCGGATCAATCAAAGTAGATTGAGAGTCGGTAAGTTGAGTGACGATGACTGGAAGCGGCTAAGTAGCGCAGTATCTATGATGGACTCCATGAAAATGTTTGTAGATGACACCCCGGCACTAACGCCTGGAGATTTACAGGCTAGGTGTCGCCGTTTAGCGCGTGAGCAGAAAGATCTTGGTTTGATAGTAGTAGATTATCTGCAATTAATGCAGGTTGCCGGAACAAAGGAGAACCGCGCGACTGAGATATCAGAAATATCGCGCTCGCTAAAAGCTTTGGCCAAAGAGTTGCAGGTGCCAGTGATTGCGTTATCACAGTTAAATAGAAGCTTAGAGCAGCGTCAGGATAAACGACCAGTTATGTCTGACTTGCGTGAATCTGGTGCGATAGAGCAGGACGCTGATGTGATTATGTTCATATATAGAGAAGAGGTCTACGACCCTGATACAGATCAAGCTGGGATCGCGGAAATTTTAATCAGCAAACAGCGAAATGGCCCTATTGGTATGAAGAAATTACGGTTTCTTGGTGAGCATACTATGTTTGAGAATTTAGATTTGATTCATGTCGATGGAGATGTTGGTAGGTGAGTGGACCTGCGGAGGTTACTATTGATCTAGACGCAGTCACCCATAATCTCTCAATAGTCAAAAGTTTAGCCCCACATTCCAAGGTTATGGCCGTAGTGAAGGCTGACGCGTATGGGCATGGAGTGCTGAGAATAGCAAAAGCTTTAAAAGATGTTGATGCCTTTGGAGTCGCCCGCTTAGATGAGGCAGTAGTTCTGCGCAAGGAGGGATATAGAAACAAAATTGTGCTTCTTGAGGGAGTGTTGGACAGTTCTGAGCTGCGACAAGCTTTTGATTTGAATTTGGATATAGTGATCCATTCGGATTATCAAATTAATCTTTTGACCCATCAGGATAGAAAGTTTCGAGTATGGTTCAAAATAAATACGGGAATGAATCGATTGGGATTTCGTCCACCTGACGCACGCTCTAACTTGCAAACTATTCGTAAGTATTCTGATGAGATAATTCTGATGACACATTTTTCTTGCGCGCAACTGTCCAAGGACATCAGTGCTGTGAGGCAAGAAGAGGCTTTTGACGAGATTATTATGGGAGCCAGCGAGGAGAAAAGTCTGGCAAATTCGGCTGCTATATTGGCTTTACCCAGTACACACAGAGATTGGGTTCGTCCTGGTCTGATGTTATACGGTGTCTCGCCTTTTACTGGCACGATTGCTAGTGAGTATGGGTTAAGGCCAGTTATGACACTTAAGTCCCGATTGATAGCGACGCAGGGGGTATCAGCAGGTGAATACATAGGCTATGGAAAGAACTACATTAGCAAAAAGGAAATGTACATTGGAGTTGTCGCTTTTGGCTATGGTGATGGCTACCCTAGGAAAACCAATGCGCCTGTGCTTCTTAAAGGGAAAAGAGCGAATATCGTAGGCGATTGTTCAATGGATATGACAACGATTGACTTGGGAGATATCTCGGCTAGTTATGGTGATGAAGTGACTTTGTGGGGTGATGGCTTGCCGGTAGAAGAGGTCGCAGAAAAGTCAGGAATGGTGCCTTATGAATTGTTGTGCCGAGTCAAGATGCGTGCAAAATACTTAGAGTCGTCATGAAAACGAAGACTGTGTTCCAATGTCAAAATTGCGGCGCGACTGCCAGCAAATGGATGGGGCAATGTTTGAGCTGTGGCGCTTGGAATACGCTAGTCGAATCGGTACTGTCGGTTGGTACAGACTCTCGTAAACGGTTTAGTGGAAAGAGTAAATCCGGTTCTGGGGTAAAGAATTTGAGTTCTGTTGAGCTTGAGCAGCAAGATAGACTTTCTACAGGGCTCAGTGAGCTTGACCGAGTACTTGGGGGAGGCTTGGTCGCTGGATCCGTCGTCTTGCTCGGTGGTGATCCTGGCATAGGCAAGACTACTTTACTGTTACAAAGCTTGATAGCAGTTGCCAAAATAGGCGCACTCGATACTCTCTATATCAGTGGGGAAGAGTCTGCATCGCAGCTAGCTATCAGAGCGAAAAGATTAGGCTTAGAGTTAGAACATTTGGATATTCTCACCGAAACCGATATCGACAGCATGATAACCGAAACTAAAGCCGTTAAACCCTCTGTTTTGGTAGTCGATTCTATTCAAACGAGCTACTCTGATGTTTTACAGTCGCCCCCAGGCAGTGTCGCACAAGTAAGAGAGTGTGCTAGCCGATTGGTTAGTTTTGCTAAATCTAATGGTACAGCTATATTTTTAGTTGGACACGTCACAAAGGATGGATCGATTGCTGGGCCGAGGGTTTTAGAGCATCTGGTAGATACAACCTTATACTTCGAAGGTGAGTCCGATGGCCCTTATCGTATGATTAGGGCGATAAAAAATCGCTTTGGTCCGGTTAACGAGTTAGGTGTATTTGCCATGACAGACCGTGGCTTAAGGGAAGTAACTAATCCGAGTGCGATATTACTTTCGCGGCATGAGGAGCCAGTACCTGGCAGCGTAGTGATGGTTACAAGAGAGGGAACTCGGCCGATGCTAGTTGAGGTACAGGCTTTGGTAAATGAGAGCCAGTTAGGAAATCCGAGGCGAGTAACTGTTGGCCTTGATCAAAATCGTCTGTCAATGTTACTGGCTGTACTTAATAGACACTGTTCAGTTGCTACTGGGGAAAGTGATGTTTTCGCGAATATTGTCGGGGGAGTTAGAGTTGGTGAAACTGGTGCCGATTTGGCGATTGCTATAGCCGTCGTGTCGAGTCTTTATGATAAAGCGCTCCGACCAGATATGGTTGTATTCGGAGAGATTGGTTTAGCTGGAGAGATCAGGCCTGTAATTGGTGGTACGGAACGTCTCAAGGAAGCATCTAAGCACGGCTTCGCTTACGCTATCATCCCTGCCGGCAATGTGCCAAAACCAATCCCTGATGGTATGGAGGTTAAGGTCGTTACGAGACTTGAAGAGGCTCTCAAACTAATCACTAGTCGCTAGCTTTAAAATAACCGTTACTCGGGACCCTTGTCGGTTGTTCCTTCCCCGGTGTCTGGCGGAAGCGTTACGGATATTTTGGCCGCTTTGACAGATCTCTCCAATGTTTTTATTACCTCGATAATTATGTGATCTAGCCTAAACGTAGTACCGGGAGTCGGTATGTCTTCAAGCGTTTCTAGGATTAAGCCATTCAGTGTCTTTGGCCCATCTTCGGGAAGTCCTAGGTTATACTCCCTGTTTACCTCTCTTATATTGGCACTCCCATCAATTATAAACGTCTCGTCATTGATCCTGATTACATCTTTAGTTTGATCCGCGGGATCTGTGGTAAACTCGCCAACAACTTCTTCGAGGATGTCTTCCAAGGTAACTAACCCCTCTAAATCACCATATTCATCTACTACAAATGCGATTCTCTCACGTTCTTTTTGAAAATTGACCAGTTGCATGTAAAGGTCGGTCTGGGCAGGGACAAAGTAGGGTGGCACTAAAGTAGACAAGACTGTATGAAGATCAAAGTTAGGAGATCCTACATGTTTAGTGATGCGGCGTAAGTGCAACATTCCTTTAACATTAGATAGATTCCCTTTATAACATGGTAACCGAGTATGGCGACTAGAAAGAATGTGGTCTCGTATGACTACCCAGTCATCTTCCAAATTAATACCGTACATTTCAGACTTTGGGATCATAATATCCTCAACTGTCGCGTTCTCTAAATCTAAAATACCGAAGAGCATTTGACGGTGCTTATGGGGAATAACGCCTCCTGCTTCTTTTACCACCGTTCTAAGCTCTTCTCTACTTAGAGGATCTTCGGAACGTTTAATATTAGTAATGCCAAAAATTCCAAGCAAGCCATTAGAAATTTTGTTGAGCACCCAAACCAAAGGGTAAAAAATCAACATCAAAGCCTTTAATACAATTGATGAAGGGAAAGCGACTCGCTCCGGACGGATTGCGGCAACCGTTTTTGGCATAACCTCGGCAAAAACTAAAATAATCGCTGTGAGTGCGATAGATGAAAACAATAAGCCATCAGGCCCGTATATTCTTAGCGTGATAAGACTGACTATCATTGCTGCCAAGATGTTAACAAAATTATTACCAAGTAAAATAAGTCCTATCAAGCGATCGGGCCGCTCTAACAGTTGATGAACTCTTTTTGCGCCTTTATATTTTCGGTCGGCTAGATGCTTTAGACGATATCGATTAAGTGACATCATTGCGGTTTCACTGCTAGAGAAATACGCTGAGAGTATCACTAGTATTACTAGAATTAGCACGAGATAGATTAGCGAAAGTTCATCCATATTCGGTTCTATACTTTTTGTAATACAAGTTCTAGGACTATTTTAGTGCCGAAAAAGCCTAAAGCTAACAGCACAAAACCAATAGCGATCGAATTTATTGCGTTTGTACCTCGCCAGTTTCTGTAATGCCGACCGGCTAGTAACGTGGCAAAAGTTATCCAAGCAAGGACTGAGAAAACAATTTTATGAGCTAAATTCTGGTCCGAGATATTTTCGATGTACATTACGCCAGTAGTTAAGCCTATAGTGAGCAGGACGAATGCTACACCAGTAATTTGGAATAGCATAATTTCCATGACAGGAAGAGGAGGAAGAAATCCTAGCACGGGTGTATGTTTTTTTAGTTTCACCCGGGCAAACGATAAAAAAACCGCCTGAAGTGCAGCAAGGGTGAACAGGCTATAGGCAACGAGAGAGATTCCTACATGGAACGCAATCCCTATGCTATTAGAGACAAAATTCTGACTAGAAAAGATAATAGGCAAAACGAGGATGACTGCAGTAGCGGGAAGCACTACTGTCGCTAAGCTAGCGATTGGCTTACGCGTAGCTATCAAGCCGCTTAGTAGCGACACAATCCAGCCCACCAAGGATGCCGCTGCAAAAACTCCAAGATTTAATCCCTGGTCAGTTACAATCGTGTGGTACAGCGTTATAGCGTGGCAGATAGTCGCAATAGCACCAATAGCAATGGTTCGGCTATCGAGCAAGTATTGTGAGTCATTTTTAGTGCCTTGGGCCGCTCTCAAAGTGACATGAAAGTAAAGCACACTTGCAGTTGTCGCAAATATTATAATCATTTTAAGGGATATTTTTGGCTCATCTGATATGTGATAATGACATAGATGATCGTGTTTATGAAGAGCGCGACTACTAAGAATTGATTATTTATCAAAACCAGAGAGATATATGTGATGTTTCAGAGCCTAACAGGTAGCCTTAGTTCTTTAATAAAAAATTTGCAAGGTCGTTCTCATCTAAATCAGGATAATATTCAAGCATCCATGCAAGAGATCCGAAATGCGCTGCTAGAAGCGGATGCCGGCTATGACGCGGTGCAATCATTTTTAGCTCAGGTCGCAGTTAGAGCCGAAGGTGCAGAAGTCGTGGGTTCACTAACACCCGGACAGACCTTCGTTAAAATTGTGCAAGATGAGCTAACAAAATTTATGGGTGACACTTCGGTGGCACTGAGTTTTTCGGCTCAACCCCCTGTAGTGATACTCGTTGCAGGACTACAAGGGTCTGGGAAAACTACCACAATCGCTAAACTCGCGCGTCGACTTATAAAGCTCGAAAAGAAACAAGTTGGATTAGTGAGTTGTGATATCTATCGGCCAGCAGCAGTTGAGCAGCTCAAAATCTTAGCCTCTGAGGTATCAGCTAATTATTACGAGACGAACTTGGCTGATGAATTATCTAAGACAGCTAAAAATGCGATTGATCAATCAAAAAGAGCATTTGATGACGTTCTTTTGGTTGATACTGCCGGCAGGCTGACAATTGATAACGACATGATGCAAGAAATTGCGAGTTTACATAGCATTTTTAATCCTTTAGAAACATTATTTGTCATTGATTCCATGATGGGACAAGACGCTGTTGAGACCGCAAGGAACTTCAATGAAGCGCTTCCTCTAACTGGTATAGTTTTGACCAAAATTGATGGCGACTCCCGTGGAGGCGCTGCATTGTCGGCTCGTGCGGTTACTGGTAAACCAATTAAGTTTATGGGTACTGGTGAAAAAATAGACGATCTTGATGTGTTCCATCCCGATCGGATAGCGTCCCGAATATTGGGTATGGGTGATGTTTTATCTCTTATTGAAGAGGTTGAACAGAAGGTAGATAAAAAGAAAGCTGAAAAGGTTGCTAAAAAGCTTAAGGCGGGAAACAAGTTTGATTTGCAAGATTTCCGAGATCAACTGGAACAAATGGGACAAATGGGAGGTGTCCAAGCACTAATGGGAAAACTACCTGGTATGCAGGGAATGAGTGAATCTATAAAGGAAAAAGCGAACGATAAAGAAATGATTAAGTTTTCAGCTATTATTGATTCCATGACAGTTCAAGAAAGGTCATTCCCTGCACTGATCAAAGGATCTCGGAAACGTCGTATCGCTAATGGCTCAGGAACTATAATTCAAGATGTCAATAAGCTCCTAAAGCAGTTTACTCAGATGCAGAAAATGATGAAAAAAATGTCTAAGAAAGGTGGAATCAAAAATTTAATGAGAGGAATGGGAGGACAATTGCCTCCTAACTTTCCTCAATAGAACAGACCATGTACAGCCAGAGATTTATTGATTTTTATAGAGACGTTTCACTGACGCTAGAGAGTATGTTAGTAGGAAGACAAAGAATATAGTGGACCACCCAGCGATGGATAGGCCTACAAACTCCCACAAAGTTTCTGCGCAACTTTCACTTCCACGATAAATAATTTCGAGCACTTTTTGAAAGGGATAGACTTCTAGTAGATATACTATTCCCGGACCACATTCAGGAACCTGATCACTAGGTAAATGCTGTAACCAAACTTGTCTTCCTGCTGTGATAGTACCTAAAAGTGAAAAAAAAGCCGATGTGGAAAGGAAAATAATTTTATAACGGACGGCGCGTAAT
>CALJHG010000054.1 GCA_938075585.1 uncultured Gammaproteobacteria bacterium
CGAGTAGAGTGCAGGGCATCTTCCACGCGGGCTTTCTTTTCTTTCATTTCGACTTCAGTAGCAGCACCGACTTTTATCACGGCAACACCGCCTGCAAGCTTGGCAACACGTTCTTGAAGTTTTTCTCTATCATAATCAGAAGAAGTCTCTTCAATTTGCGCACGTATTTGGTTTACGCGTTCTTCTATTCCTTTCTGATCTCCAGACCCGTCAATAACAGTGGTATTTTCTTTATTGATTTGGATCTTCTTAGCACTTCCGAGATCTTCGAGAGTAGCTTTTTCAAGACTGAGGCCTACCTCTTCAGCGATTACGACACCGCCCGTTAGGATTGCAATATCTTCTAGCATAGCTTTGCGTCGATCTCCGAAACCTGGAGCTTTAACGGCTGCTACTTTTACAATACCTCTTAAGTTATTGACAACTAATGTCGCTAATGCCTCGCCTTCAATATCTTCAGCAATTATAAGCAGAGGTTTCCCTGATTTCGCAACTGCTTCTAAAACAGGCAAAAGTTCTCGTATGTTAGAGATTTTTTTGTCGTGTAATAAGATTAGTGGCTCTTCAAGTTCGACGGTTTGCGCATCCGCGTTTGTGACAAAGTATGGGGATAAGTACCCTCTGTCAAACTGCATACCTTCTACGATATCTAGTTCGTTTTCAAGACCGGAACCTTCTTCGACCGTTATTACGCCCTCTTTTCCTACTTTATCCATCGACTCAGCAATGATTTCACCGATAGCGCTATCGGCATTAGCAGAAATTGTTCCTACTTGGCCTATCGCTTTACTGTCGAGACAAGGAGTTGAAAGATTTTGTAGCTCGGCAACACAGTTAGAAACCGCCTTATCTATTCCTCGCTTGAGGTCCATAGGGTTTACGCCAGCAGCAACAGATTTCAAACCTTCTCTTACAATTGCTTGAGCTAATACTGTAGCAGTAGTAGTTCCGTCACCCGCTACATCGGATGTTTTAGACGCAACTTCCTTGACCATTTGCGCGCCCATATTCTCAAATTTATCTTCAAGCTCAATTTCTTTAGCAACTGACACGCCATCCTTGGTAACGGTAGGTGCGCCGAAGCTTTTCTCTAGTACAACGTTACGACCTTTTGGACCAAGCGTTTGCTTGACCGCATTGGCCAATATGTTAACGCCAGCTGCCATTCGATGGCGGGCGTCATCTGAAAAACGGACTTCTTTAGCCATTTCGTATAAACCTCCAGGTTCTTTAAACTATTATGTTTTTAGTTTTGTTAGTTTCTTAAGAGTCGAATACAGCCATGATGTCATCTTCACGCATCACGACCAACTCATCTTCATCTACAGCAACTTCTGTTCCAGAATATTTGCCAAAAAGGACCTTATCCCCGACTTTTAAGTCTAAGCCGCGTTGTTCCCCGTTTTCTAATACTTTTCCATTTCCTACAGCTACTACTTCCCCTTTACTAGGTTTTTCAGTTGCCGAGTCAGGAATCACGATACCGCCGGCCGAGGTTTTTTCCTCTTCCATACGTCTAATGATCACTCGATCATGCAATGGACGAATTTTCATAATTTCTGTTCTCCTCCAACAGGATTTTTTACTCTGGTCACCCAAAGTGTACATACTTTATTGTTAGCACTCTCAATTGAGTAGTGCTAAAAATATAGCGATGTCTGTCTAAAAGTCAAGAAGATTTGTTGGAGTGGGCAAATGAAATATTACTAATTTTTTTGACATCCGACATGAATATAATCATATTTAGACTGATATAAATAAAAAGACTATATAAATCATGAATTTAAATGCATTTAGAATAATTGTTATTATTGCTGGTTATTGGTTTTCTTCATTTGTTTCGGCCGAGCAACATGATTGCGCCGGCGCGCAATTTAGCATCGGTATAGATGAGACCCCCTTTGTTACCGACAGGGATTATCAAATTCTGGTTAAACAAGATGGAATGCCGTTAGCCCGATTGAACGCACCTTTTGTCGGCCCAATTCTTGAAAGTTATGTAATGGATTTAAGCGGAGACGGTCATTGTGAGGTTGTGGTGATTTCAAGAGAAGCATCAGAATTTCAGCCTGTCGTGCATGTTTACGCTTGGCAAAACTTTCATTTATCGAGATTAAGCATTGCTCCATTGATACAAATTGAAAATCGTAATGAAACTACTTCCCTTATGATGACGGTATCCGAAAAAAAGTTAATAGCTGTTGCAGAAGACTTGTACTCTCTGGAGGAGACGGCTGGCGGCAGTTTGGAGAGGTTTGTTTATTCGTTCGCTGAGGAAAGATGGGTTTTAGACTAAGTTTTAAAGTGAATAATTCTAGGCAGAATTTTTTGCTATAAAGTTAAGACATACCCCGTTATTGCACCAGCGCTCGTGAGTGGGCGGCGGGCCATCTTTAAAAACGTGCCCCTGGTGACTTCCACATTTACTGCAGTGATATTCTGTTCTTGGCCAAATGAGTTTGTAGTCAGCCTTTTTTGATGTGTGGCCAGGGATACTTGCGAAGAAGCTTGGCCAACCAGTTTTACTATCGTATTTCATTTCTGACGAAAACAATGGTAGAGAGCAAGCTCGACAGGTATATACTCCTGGTCGCGTTTCATTATTATAGGGGCTGGAGTGAGGATTTTCGGTCCCTTCTTCGAATAATACCTCTATTTCAAGTGGGGTGAATCGTTTTGCTTGCTCTGCTCGAGAAATGTTAATGCGAGGTCGCAGGCTTACTATGTCAAAATTTTTAGGAACTAAGAGTCGCCAGCTATTTTGTAATACTTCAACTGCAGGCCAGTCTCTTTCGGGTTGGGCAAATAGTTTCGTCGGTACCAGGTACAGGGCCGATAAAATAGAGAGACTGCGATTTAGATACTGTCGTCTGTTCATTATAAGCAGCTAGTAATAAGGCTCAATTTAGGCTATTTTTTTATATAATTACTAATATAATTATCGAGTGAGATTTCATTTGCGTTTTCGAGTTTTGCCTGTTCTTCATGTGATTGTTTGGCCAAGGCGTAGAATTTATCAGCAAAATCTTTTGGGGCAGCCGTTTCCCTATAATACTTTGCATAGTCCTTAGAGAGGTTTATGGCATAAGTTTGGAAGGGCTCCTGATTGTCTATCAGCGTTTGAAGGATTTTGGCAGCGGGCAGTGTATCGGGATGCCTTATCGCGTCAATCTGTTCTTTTAAAGCTTGAACATAGTGGGAATTTTCGGTCTTTGAGTCGAGACACTCGCAAATAGCTAACATTCGATCACAAATTTCTAGCGACCAAGTTTTTATTTTCCTTCTTTTGGACGAGTCGATGAGTTCTAAGTTTGGTTCGTGACCTCGCAGTGCTACAGTAAGCTCATTATATTCTATATTATTTAATTCTTTTTTACTCAGTACGGGGCTTTCTTCAAGCAAGCAGAAAATTAAGAATGCCTCTAGGAATCGCAGCTGCGTCGTATCTACTCCGTTCTTACTATGGCAATTTAAATCAAGAGCTCGGACTTCTACATACTCCACTCCTCTGGAGGCGAGTGACTGGCTTGATCTTTCTCCGTGAGCAGATGTTTGCTTAGGTCTAATGAAACTGTAGTACTCGTTTTCGATTTGCAAGACGTTTGTGCTTAATTGAATTCTTTTATTTTCGTTGTATAGGCCTATTGCTTCATATTCTGGATACGGTGTCGCGAGTGCTGCTTGTAGGCTGTTAATATATGCATCTAAGTTGTCATAAGAGACTACTAGTGCACTTTGATTTTTGTTTTTATAACCGATATCACTCATTCTCAGGCTGGTCGCGTGCGGCAGGTAGTAGGTTCCATGCATCAATTGCTTGAACCTAGTAGTTCTTCCTGCCAGAAATGATTTACAGACCGCTGGAGATGTGCCAAATAAAAAAGGTACTATCCATCCAAGCCTTTTAAAATTTCTGATGAGCGAAAAGTAATTAAGGTTAACAAAATCTTGCATCGTGTCAGCGCTATTTTCGGCCTCATGATAGTAGGACCAAAAGGTTTTTGGTAGGGAATAATTAAAGTGTACTCCAGCAATTGCCTGCATTTTTCGACCATATCGCCAGTCTAAGCCCACTCTGTATATGTGTTTTATTTGGCCAGCGTTTGAGCTTCCGTATTCGGCTATGGGTATTGCACTATCGTCTGATACAGCGCACGGCATACTCGCCGCCCATAGGAGTTCATCTGCAGGCAAATGTGCGTAGAGGAAATGATGTGTGTCATCAAGAAATTTGACAGTCTCTCCGATATCACTGAAAGGTGGCGTGATTAATTCAGGCAATGCTTCGGAATAGTCGGTGGTAATATATGGGTGAGTCAGCGGTGAACCCCAGTTAGATGGGTGGCGTGTGCTCGAAACTGCACCGTCATCGGTAATTCTTAGACTTTCTTTTTCTAAACCTTTTTTTCCGCCCTTAAGGTAGGAGGAATCTCCTTTCTGGAGGAGTCTTGCAAGACGTCTTTCGAGCAGTTTATCCATTAAATGTAACCATACCTCGGTTGTTTAGTCAGGTATTTTCCATCCCAATAATATTAAATAAGGGCTTCAACCATCTATTGTGCCTTATTTGATATTTTGATTGACAGCTATTTTTTTTTTGCTCGGTAAGCTATCTTTAATCACATAATATTAATAAAAAAAGGTTTGAGTAGCGGTAGCTTTTATGATTTATGACACTCCGAAGTTTAGCCCAGGTGGCGATCGGTACATATTAATAGAATTTGGTAATGAGATGAATTTGGATCTTAATTTTAAGGGTCAAAATCTTGCTCATGCGCTAGAGGATGGTGCCATAGAGGGCGTGATTGAATCCGCGCCGTGTTTTGCGACAACTTTGGTTCACTATGAGCCTGAGATTATTTCCTATAATGACCTTAAAAAACAGTTGTCATTATTAATGGAATCTTTAGGATCTAGCGAAAACATCGAGGTTGATAGTCGATTATTTTATTTTCCTACTTTTTATTTAGATCCGTGGACGGAAGAGTGCATAAATGATTACCGTAAAAATATTAATGGCGATAAAGAACAGGATCCCGAATTTGTGTCGAGAATTAATGAGTTAACTGATGTTAATCAATTGGTTAGAGTACATTCAGGCACCGAATATTGGGCGGCTAGCCTCGGGTTTTGGCCTGGATTAGCTTTTATGATGCCGCTAGACCCTAGGTGTAGGCTTACTGCTCCAAAATATAATCCGCCACGTACTTGGACGCCCCAAGGCGCCGTCTCTATGGGCGGGATGTCTACTGCTATATACCCGGTTGCTAGCCCAGGCGGCTACCAGTTGTTTGGGCGAACTCCGGTACCCATTTGGGATCGAGAGTTACGCTTCCCTGAGTTTGATGGAGATTTTTGTATTTTTAGGCCGGGCGACCGAATAAAATTTATGCCTTGTGGTCTTGAAGAGTACGAAGAAATTGACCGAAAGGTTGCTGAGGGTAGCTACAAATTTAATATCGTAGATTATCAAAAGTTTTCAGTTAGTAATTATAAGCGCTGGGTCAGCACGCTTGATACTTCAGCTAGATTTTAATGGGTTAAAAAAGTGTTTAAAGTAATTAAATCTGGGTTAGAAAGTTCAATACAAGATTGGCCGGGACGTATAGGTCATTTTAATAAGGGATTTCCGCCATCTGGTCCTATGGATTCTTGGTCGTTTCGGTTAGCTAATCTTTTGGTGGGCAATAGTAGCGATGATGCGGGGATAGAGTGTCAATTTATCGGCCCCGAATTAAGATTTCTGGAGGATTCTGTAATTGCTATCACTGGCGCTGATATGCAGCCCAAAATCGATGGCAAACCCTGCGCGATGTGGGAGAGTATTTTAATTAAGACTGGTCAGACTATAGAAATGTCTTATGCTACCAGCGGAGCAAGATCGTACTTGGCAGTAGCCGGTGGACTTTTGGCGGACGTTTCACTTGGGTCCAGAGCTACATTTGATGCTGCTGGAATTGGGGGTGTCGATGGCCATGCTTTGAAGGATGGTCAGGAAATTAAATCTGGCACACATCGGGATCGGATATTCGGACAACGTTTACTGACTGAGTCTAGGCCTAAAATTAGTACTAACTGTATTTGGGAAATTGAAGTGGTTGCCGGACCTAATGATGACTGGATCGATCAAGAAGGGCACGAAAGATTTTTGAACTCCGAATGGAAAGTCTCCGCAAAAAGTAATCGTATGGGAATGCGTCTTGAAGGCCCTGACTGGACCTTTTCCGAAAAAGCTTTTACAAAGTTGCCAGAAAATGGCTCTGAGCCCGCTAACATTATAGATCAAGGGTATCCGATCGGCGCTATCAATCTGGCAGGGCAAACTCCGATAATATTACTCAATGATGGTCCCAGTATGGGGGGGTTTATCAATCCTTATACGGTGCCTCAATGCTCAATGTGGAAGCTAGGACAAGCGAGACCCGGTGAAATCTTTGAGTTTAAGGTTATTTCAGTATCAGAAGCCCAAGAGAAGGCTAGACAAATTAAGTTGCTTTGTTCTGACAAAAGTCTCGTACGCTAGTTGCTAGGTTTAAGACCTGACCTCGCCATTGCGACAGCATTGAAGATAGCTTTTCCTTTATTGAGAGTTTCTTCCCATTCTAGTTCCGGTACAGAATCTGCAACGATCCCACAGCCAGCTTGAACAAAGACTCGCCCATCTTTTACTACCGCTGTTCGGATAGCGATCGCTGTATCCATATCCCCATTCCACGAGAGATAACCTATTGCTCCGCCGTAAACACCGCGCCTGACAGGTTCTAACTCATCAATAATTTCTAGGGCTCGGACTTTGGGAGCGCCCGACAACGTTCCCACTGGAAGCGTAGACCGTAAAACATCCATGGTATTTTTTTTCGCGTCAAGTTTGCCTTCCACCGTAGAGGAGATATGCATAACATGCGAATATCTCTCTATCACCATTTTTTCCGTCACTCTCACGCTACCTATTTCTGCGATTCGCCCGATATCATTTCGCCCTAAATCTATTAACATTAGATGCTCGGCGAGTTCTTTTGGATCCGCAAGCAACTCTTTTTCTAATCTAATATCATTTTCAACAGAATCTCCTCTAGGGCGGGTTCCAGCAAGTGGGCGTGTGGTGACTCGATCGTTTTCTACTCGAACAAGTATCTCTGGAGAGGAACCGACTACATCAAAGTGATCTAGCTGAAAATAATAAAGATAGGGTGATGGGTTTAAATGCCTTAGTGCTCGGTAAATACTTAGACTATCTGTTTTAGCCTCAACTGAAAGCCGCTGAGATAGTACAACTTGCATCGCGTCGCCATCGATTATGTATTTTTTGACCTTGTTTACTGCGTTTAGAAAGTTTGGTTTTTCAAATTCGTAATTTTGTATAAGTTCCTCATCGCCATCAGGGCTACTTTTTATGTCGATCTGCTTTGCGGGCTCTCTTAGGCGTCTTTCTAAATCATCAAGGTAACTGTTAGCCGCTTGTAATTCGGTTTTGCTGCGGTTTTTAGCATATTTAACAAGTTGCATTTCACCTTTTAAGTTATCAAAAATGATGAATTCGTCTACTTGTAACAAATATATATCGGGTAATTTGAGTGGATCAGGGGGACTGGAAAGTGCAAGTTTTGGCTCTACATAACGCATAGTATCGTATCCAAAATAACCTACCAGGCCGCCACTAAAACGGGGTAGCAGACCTGCCGGCGGGGGATCGAACTGAGCTTGGTATTCCTCGATAAATGTGAGTGGGTCGTCAACTATTTCTTGCTTAATCACAACGCCATTTTCTTCAATTGTTACTTCATTACCCCGAACAATTAGAGTTATTTTGGCAGGCAAACCTATAATCGAGTATCTACCCCACTGTTCACCACCTTCGACGGACTCTAGGAGGAAAGAATTCCTTCCCTTCGCTGTTTTAGAATAAATACTTAATGGCGTTTCTAAATCTGCCAATACTCTTCTAATGATGGGGTGTCTAAATCGATCAGAGTCACTTTTTTTTGAGTGTGATTTATCTTCCAACTGAGGCATTTCCTAACATAAGATTTACGTATTTATTGAAGAGCTGTTTTGTATATTTTTTTTTACTACAAGTCGCCTATTAAACCAGAGAGATAGCAATATTGTAATGGTGAGGTTTGGGACAACCGCGACGACCCCAGGGTGGAAATTAAAAACCTTGCCGTTGTGAACAAAGGTTAAGTCTCCATATGCGAGAATCAAAGCAATGCTTATTCCGGTCAGCAAACCGATAGCTGCCGCTGATCCGTCTAGCGCTCGCCATCGCAAGCCCAATATAAAAACCGGAGCAATTTGAATTAGTAAGTCGAGTTTTCTGTCGAGTAATTTTACAAGCGACGCTTCCTCTCTCAATACTATTGCTAGTAACACTAATAGCAATAGCATTGTCCAAGAAAAAATTTTTCCGACTAGAGTTAGTTGCTCCTCAGACGCTAGACCGAAAAAACATCGGGCGAAAACATCTTTGGTGAGCATTGATGAGAGTGATAACAGAGCGGAGTCGGCGGTTGACATCATGGCCGCTAAGACCGCCGACAAAATCACCAGGACTAACCCGTAGCCGAATATTGAACTCATCTGTACTTCTCGCAGTAGGTTCCCGAAAATTTGGTCGGCTGATGCGCCTTCTAGTCCAGGAAAGTAGGCCAGTGCAATGACTCCGGTCATTACAACGATAATCATGGTTGGCAATGGCATGAATGACATCACCAACAAACTTCGCTTCAACGCAACGGTATTTCGAGCCGCGTATATCCTTTGTATTGCCTGCGGATAAAACGCGAATGCAAATCCGACGCCTATTACATAGGACAACCATTCTCGACATTGGGCGGCATTTGGCACACTTGCGAAGCGAGTTCCGGATACTCTATCTCTTTCCATTAAGATTTGGGTAGCTTTTCCTATTGGGCCGAAGAGGTCTAAGAGTGAGACCACTAATAGCGCAAATCCAACGATTAAGATTGCACCCTGTAAAGCATCCGTCCAGACCACCGCTCGCATGCCTCCGAGGGTCCCGTATACCACCATAATTAAAGCCAATACGACAACTCCCATATTGTAGGCTGCTGGTCCATCGTCAGGATTTAGGCCTTCCATTGCTCTACCCATAGCCATCAGCTGCGCGAGTAGAAAATTACAAAGTACCGCGATCATCACTATCGCCACAATTACGGTCAGGGCTTTATTTTGATATCTATCTTGTATGAAATCTCCGGGGGTTAGATAGTTTCGTTGCTTGGCTAGGATATGCAGTCGTTCAGCAAATAAGAGATAGACTATTATGATTGCTGTCATGAAATGTAAGCAGACGATCCAGGAGTAACCGATACGGTAGGTTGCTCCTGTAAAAGCGAAAAATGTGTTTCCACTATACTGCGTTGCAAACAAGGTCATAAAGAGCATGACAGGTCCAAATCCACTACCTGCGAGGTAGAAGTCTTGCATTGAGTTTTCAGTGCGAGCTTTTTTAGCCAGCCAACCTATCAGAAGTAAGGAACATAAGTAGCACCCGATAAACAGCCACGAGCCGGTGCCAAGTGGGGCTAAGTTATTCATGATTAGTTACGTATTGTCATAGCTTCTTAAAAAAATTACGCACGTGACTATAGAAGCTATAAGAGAAATTAATACACTAGTTACGACCCAGGCGGGGAAACCGAACCAGATTAGTTGTGAATCTGAGTCCCAGTACCATGGAATCGCTAAAGTCAGCAAAATGATGTACACAAAAAAGGTTGGGAAATGCTGAAACATAAAGGTCCAGTTAGTGGGCTTTTTTTAAAACTTTCATAGCATTTTCTAGACCATCGATAGTAAGAGGGAACATCCGATCTGAAAGCAATTCTTTAATCATTCCGATAGTTGGTATATGACCCCAATACTCCTCCGGCTGAGGATTAATCCAAACCGCATAAGGAAAGACTGCCAATAGACGCGCTATCCAAGTAGCTCCCGCCTCTTCGTTCCAGTGTTCAACACTTCCACCCACGTTCATTATTTCGTAGGGGCTCATGGTAGCATCGCCGACAAATACTATTTTATGATCGGCTCCATAAGTTCGCATCAACTGTTCAACCGGTAATTTTGCGTGAAAACGCATTTTATTATCCTTCCACACTGTTTCATACAGGAAATTATGGAAGTAATAATGCTCTAGATGCTTAAATTCACTTCGAGCAGCAGAAAATAGCTCTTCGCAGACCTTCACGTACGGGTCCATTGAGCCACCTACGTCTAGGAATAGTAGTATTTTTGACGCATTACGTCGCTCTGGTATCATTTTGATATCGAGTAGGCCTGAATTTTTGGCAGTAGAGCGGATGGTATCGTCTAGATCAAGCTCTTCTTCAGCCCCTTCTCGTGCAAAACGTCGCAGCCGCCGCAACGCGAGTTTTATATTACGTGTACCCAGTTCGACTTGGTCGTCAAAATTTTTATATTCACGCTTCTCCCAAACTTTGACTGCCCTACCATGCTTCCCTTTTTCTTGTCCTATTCGAACACCTTCAGGGTTATAGCCCTCTGCACCGAAGGGAGAGGTACCGCCAGTGCCAATCATTTTACTTCCACCCTGATGTTTCTTTTTTTGCTCTTCGAGACGCTTTTTAAGAGTCTCCATTAATTTATCCCATCCACCGAGCGACTCTATCTGCGCTTTCTCTTCTTCGGTTAAATTAAGTTGCTTTTGTGCTTGTAGCCACTCTAGAGGAACTTCTCCTAAAACAGCATCAAATAGCATCTCTTTTCCCTTGAAGTGCTCTCCAAAAACTTGATCAAACCTGTCAAAGAATTTTTCATCTTTCACTAGGCAGGTACGAGCAAGATAATAAAAATTGTCAACACTATAGTCTGCGACTTTCGCGTCAAGACCAGCCAGTAGGTTCATCCACTCAGTCAGCGACACAGGGATCGCTACTTTCCTAAGTTTATAGAAAAGTTCAGTTAGCACTATTTCGTCTCGACATAAAGACAAGTCTTTCGAATAAATGGACGTCTTGTTCGTTCTTCAGTAGAGCACCGTAAAGTTTCGGGATAGCCTTGCGAGTATCCTTATCTCGCAAAGCTTCGGGAGGAATATCTTCCGCCACCAAGAGTTTTATCCAATCCAAAAGTTCTGAGGTTGAAGGGCGTTTTTTAAGCCCAGGCAACTCTCTTAACTCGAAGAAGCATTCAAGTGCTTCGGCGAGCAGTCTTTTTTTAATATCTGGATAGTGAACCTTAACGATTGATTCCATCGTATCGGCTTCAGGGAAAGCAATATAGTGAAAAAAGCATCTTCTAAGAAAGGCATCTGGCAGCTCTTTTTCATTATTACTAGTTATGATTATGATAGGTCGCTGACGCGCAGAAATTGTTTTTTTTGTTTCATAAACAAAGAACTCCATCCGATCGAGTTCTTGGAGAAGGTCATTTGGGAATTCGATGTCAGCTTTATCAATCTCGTCAATCAGTAACACTGGCTGTTTAGGCGCCTCAAACGCCTCCCATAGCTTCCCCTTGATAATATAATTAGAGATATCATGTACAGAGTCATCGCCCAGCTGGGAGTCTCGTAGTCGCGCTACCGCATCATATTCATATAAACCTTGAGCTGCTTTCGTGGTCGATTTTATGTGCCATTGTATTAATTCGCTATCAAGAGATTTGGCCACTTCTTCTGCCAACATAGTTTTTCCTGTGCCTGGCTCGCCTTTTATGATCAGAGGGCGCTCAAGGGTGATAGCTGCGTTGACCGCCATCATGAGATCTTCTGTGACGATGTAATCGCTGGTTCCTTCAAATTTTTTATTAGACATAATCCTATACTTTTGTTTGTATTTTATTGTTACTTTAAATATAACACTGAAAAAATTTTCTGATAACCTTCCCCAAGGTTTGGTTGAGCATTTAACTTAGGAACTAAGCGTTTAAATCTGGGATCAGCTGACTTTTCAGTTTTGTTATTTGGTCTTTAAGATTGAGTTTTCTTAGCTTCATACGTCTCAACAGAAGCTGATCGACGTTACCGCTAGCGTCTAGTGTTATAACCGTTTGGTCTAGATCCCTATGCTGTATCTCCAGGTCCCATATTTTGTGTTTTATTAACTTTTCGTCACTTCTGCCCATTCTTGCCCACACTTTTACAAACACTTCCGCGGTACCCGCGCATATTTGGCGTATCCTAAACTAGTCCCTAAAATTCTCAAACTGAAGTGGAAATTCCTGCTTACTGTCTTTGATTTTTTGAATTGCTTCTTGCAGGACATTACGACTTTTACCCGAAACTCTGAGCTGACTATCCTGCATTTGCGTTTGTATTTTGAGTTTCGAGCCTTTTAGGATTTTTATCAGGGTTCTACCTAGCTCCTTATCTATGCCCTCTTTGGCAACTAATCTTTGTCGTGCTTCTGCTAAGTTGGTAGACAAATCCCCCATTTCGATGCAGTTGATGTCTATTTTTCTTTTCGTAAGCTTTGAGTGCAATATTTCTAATATCTGACGGGTCTGGAATTCAACTTCTGCAACTATGATTATATCGTTATTAGTATTTTCAACTCTAGCATCTATCCCTTTCAGATCAAATCTGGTGCGTAACTCTCTGTTTGTTTGGTCTACCGCATTTCTCAGCTCTTGCTTGTCGATAATGGATACTATATCAAAACTAGGCATACTCTAAAGTCTCCGAAATCATCGGTATGGGGTTTTTCAATTATTTTTCTGCTAATTATTCTATACGATTTGTTTTAGAATGTATTATCGTAGATTCAAGAAAGACACGCACTAAATGGAGCCTAAGTGATAGGAAAAGTGTGTTGCCTACGATCAAAAATCAATTAAGAGGTGCGCAGCAAGTTTTGAATAATCTGACCGATTTTACATTATTACGAGAATCTAATATTGTCGCTTCAGGTGTTTTTTTGAGTGAGTATCTTCACGAAAGTACTGGAGCGAGGCACATACATTTTTCGAGTGATGATCAGAATAATGCCTTTATGGTCGCATTTTTAACGCTACCCTACGACTCCAGCGGCGTTGCTCACATTCTGGAGCATACTACGTTATGTGGAAGTGAAAGTTACCCTGTTCGTGATCCATTCTTTATGATGCTGCGCCGGTCCTTAAACACTTATATGAATGCGTTCACGGGAAGCGACACGACCGCATATCCGTTCGCCACTCAAAATCTCAAGGATTTCGATAATTTAATGCGCGTTTATTTGGATGCAGTTTTTTTTCCGGAGTTAAATATCCTTGATTTCGCGCAAGAGGGTTGGCGTAAAGAGCTCGATAATGAAGATGGGACGAGATTGGAATACCATGGGGTAGTTTATAATGAAATGAAAGGCGCGATGAGTTCTCCTGTTGCGAATTTATGGCAGCATCTCTACACAAATTTGTTTCCGGATACTCCGTATAAGCATAACAGCGGGGGAGATCCCATCGAGATACCAAACCTTAGCCACCAAGATTTGCTAGATTTTCATTCCAAACATTACAATCCTTCAAATGCAATTTTTATGACATATGGAACTTTCCCGTGTGACGAGCATCAGAGGCGGATTAAAGATTTAGTTTTGGATCGTTTTCATGGGAAAGCACAACCGATAGTCAGTCCTTTGCAGCCAAGCTTTAAAATACCTACAAGTGCGGTTACCGAGTATTGCGTTGATTCAGTTGAGGAGCGCAGTACTCACGTCGTTTGGGCTTGGGTTCTTGGACAAACTTCAGTAGTTTCCGACTGTCTGGAGGCACATTTTCTTTCCTCAATATTTTTAGAGCATAGTGGGTCTCCTGTAAAAAAATATCTAGAGACCACCGAATTAGCTAATGCGCCTTCTGATTTATGTGGAATTGATGATTCCGCTAAACAGCTAATCTTTTTTTGCGGTGTAGAAGGGTCAGAGGAGCATTATGTTGACCGCCTAGAAACTGGCTTATTTGATGTCTTTTTAGACCTTAGAAAAAACGGCATCCCACAGGAAGAGATTGTGTCAATAATAGATCGATTAGAAATGGCTCAAAGAGACTTAGGAGACGGCAGTTATCCTTATGGTTTAAGGTTGATGGGACGCATTCTTCCGGCGGCTGTACATAATGGTGAAATCAGAGAGTTTTTGGATCTAGATCAGGCTATTGATAGGCTGAGGAGTGAGGTAAAGACTGATGCCATTGGTTATGTTCGCAAGTTGGTTGATAAACTCATTATTAATAATTGTCATAGAGCTAGGGTTATTATGGTACCAAGTTCAGACAAAGCCTCGAGAGAAGACGCCACTGAACGAGCGAATCTTGCAGCCGTGCTTGAGGGTCTGACTTCGGAGGAAAAAGTCTCCTTGGTCTCAGCGGCTGAAAATTTGCGGACGAGACAATCTCAGATAGATGATGAAGAATTATTGCCAAAGGTAGGTTTGTCGGATGTCCCGTCCTATCAGCCGGTTATAAGGCCAAGCCGTACTTTGCAAACTGGAAAAGTTGCACAGGAGGGAACTCGTTATAAAGAATACGAGGTCGCAGCAAATGGCATCTTCCGAGCTAAATTAGCATTGCAACTTTCGGACTTGACGGAAAGTGAAATCCGATACTTACCTATTTGGTCAGAATATATTACTGAGTTTGGTGCTGGAGATCATGACTATTTAAGTATGCAGGCGAAGAGGTCGGTGTCTGGTGATTATTCGGTGTATTCTTCAATTAGACCTGACCCCAGAAAAGCCAACGCATACAGTGGATGGACCGTAGTAAGTGGTAAGGGACTTGCAAGAAATAAGAGAGCTATTATTGAATCGATGCGGTCGTTAGTTTCTCAAACACGTTTTGATGAAGAAGGTAGGCTTAAGGACTTGATCATGCAGTCGAGAGCAGATGCTGAGCAAAGTATTACTGAAAAAGGACACCAATTAGCCATTTTGACTGCTGGTCGCGACCTGTCACCTTTTGGTGCGCTTTCTGAATTATGGGATGGCGTGAGCTATATTAAATTCATTAAACAACTTAGCACAGAAAATTCTACGGAGGCGGGATGTGCTGAAATTTTTCGAATATTCGAATCCATTCGTGAAAAAGTACTTAGAGGAGCGAGAGAAGTCGCCTTAATTGGCGACGCATCAGTTTTATCTGATTTAAACCATGATATGTTCTCTGACGATTTTGTTTCTGATGAACGCAGCGGTGATTTTAATCCTTTGGAGTTAGATCGTTTTGTATGCGCTAATGAAAACGCTTGGGTAATAAGTTCTGCAGTAAATTTTTGCGCGAGGGTGTTTCCGGCTGCGCCATTGAATTCGCCAGATGCTCCAGCGCTAATAGTATTAGGCCGTTATTTGCAAGATGGTTTTCTTCATCAGCATATTAGAGAGCAAGGCGGAGCTTATGGGGGTGGGGCTTCGTATGATAGCGAGTCTGCTACTTTTCGTTTTTATTCGTACAGGGATCCTCGATTAAGTGATACATTTCACGATTTTAATAGGTCCATCGATTGGTTTTTAAGCGACACGAACTCTAGGCGTTTAGAAGAGTCTGTTTTGGGCGCGATCAGAACGATAGATATACCCTCATCGCCCGCAGGGGCAGCCGAAAAGAGTTTTAACTCGGACTTGTTTGGTTACTCTGATGATATAAAGAGAAAATTTAGGGAGGGCGTTCTGGATGTGACTAAGGACTCACTATTGGCAGTATGTGAGAAATACTTATTGTCCAGAGATTCTAGGTTGGGAGTTTTAGCAAGTTCAGTTAATCAAACAGCATTAGAGAACGATGGCTTTGCAGTAGGGCGGCTATAATTTTTTGCTTGAGGGTCAGGCTGTCGCGATAGTGGATAGGCAAAATAATAAATATTGGGGTGACGAAGCGGCGAGGGTTTTGGCGTCTTATGGAATATCGGGCGCGACGCTCTCAGAAATTGGCGATGGGTTGATCAACCTCACGATCGAAGTTCTAGAGGAGACTGGCAATCGTTTTATTTTGCAAAAAGTAAGTGGGATTTTCAAACCTTCGGTAAACGATAAGATTGCCGAAGTAACAGCGCACTTGAGAGAAAATGGGGTATCTTGTCCAAAAATTATTGCAACAAAGAATCATAGGAATTACCTCGAACAGGATGGCAATGTCTGGCGATTATATGAGTATATTCCGGGCTGCTCCAAGACGGTATTTACATCCCCAGGAGATGCATATTCTGCCGGTAAGGCACTGGCTCAGTTTCACGAGGGGTTAAAGAATTTTGATGTTCAATTATTAGCAAATGATCGGCCGCACATACATGATTTGCACTTTCACTTAAGTGGGCTCGAAAAAACTTTATCGCGCAGTACCTCGCATCGTTTGTATTCACAATGTTTTGCGTTGAGCAAACGTATTAAACTTTTGGCTTCAAAGATTCCAGATTTTGATCCGGGTCCGTCGATAATAGCCCACGGTGATCCTAAGGTGTCGAATATTTTGTTCTCGGCCGAATCAAACTCGGCAGTCTGTTTCATTGATTTGGATACAGTAGGGCTCATGCCGCGTGCGTTAGAGCTAGGAGACGCGATGCGCTCGTGGTGCAACCCGTTCCCTGAGGATTCTTCTTCTTCTCTCTTTAATCTGGAACTGTATGAAGCCGCCCTCGATGGCTATGATTCGGTTGGGTCTCGTATGGGACTTGATGAATCTATTCTGCCTGCGACATTGCAGATTTATGTTGAGCTGGCGAGTAGATTTCTATCAGATGTCATCCATGAATCTTACTTTGGCTGGGATGACATAAATTATAAAAGTGCGGCATCGCACAATTTGGCAAGAGCCGGCGCGCAAGTTTTGGCTGCTGAAAGTCTAGCGACACATATTTCGGAAAATTAATTTATTAGGCTGACTTCAATATTCGTTAAATTGATGGCATAGCCCAAACACCTTCATTTATGTTAAACTGAACTGATTGCATGGGATATGTACGCCTTAGTTTGTCTAGTTTATGACGATTTTTAACGCTGCGCGGTTGTTATCATTTTCCCCTATTAAGAAATTTAGCACCACTTTTTTGGAAATTCGAAGTGGAGTAATTTAATGTTTTCGTATCATTTTCTCTTGTGGGATTTGGAGAAGTGAAACCACATGAATGGAGAAAATTAAATGCCAGCAGGACTGAAGACAAAAGAAGCGGGTGATGCGGAACAGGTTCCCGCCCAGAAACTTTCAATATATCATGTTACCCGTTTAGAAAAATGTAAGCTGGATAAAAGTGGTCCTACCGGCTACAGGTATGTCATTGAAGGTGGTTATGCCCCAATTACTGGTTTTAGGGCTGGTTCCAAAGATGATGTAAGTAGTCACGCGACCGCGCTTGCTAAAGAAATGAATGAGCGCAGAGGTTTGAAAGGAACTAAACACATTGTGATAGGAAAGCCTAAGAAGGCGCAAGTAGCGAAGAAATAGTGTATTGGAAAGCGATTTTCCTTCTACGCAGAACATTCGCCTGTTACCGCGACCGGTAAAATACCTGCAACTTCTTTGCGGCTGAAAATTAGCTCTATACAAACATATGAGTTTTGGTACCGGGAGGGGGAATCGAACCCCCACATCCTTTCGGATACCAGATTTTGAGTCTGGCGCGTCTACCAGTTCCGCCATCCCGGCTTAGACCTAGTGGCGAAGAAGTATAGAGAAACATAGAGGCTAGGTCGACAGGGTGTGAAAAATAATATGGGGCTCTCTTTTGGATCTAGCTGATTTTGATTATTCCTTGCCAAAGCATCTGATAGCGCAGAAGCCTTTAACTAGTAGGCGTGACGCGAAACTTCTCGCTCTGAGTGAAATAAAAGATACCCCTTCCCATTTTAAAGTTGCCGATCTCTTTTCTTTTTTCAAGCCCGACGACTTGATAGTTTTGAACGATACCCGAGTGATTAACGCAAGACTAAAAACGAAAAAGAGTACCGGAGGGCGCATCGAAATTCTTGTAGAGAGGGTTTTGAGCGAGAAGGTCGCTTTAGTTCACATGCGCTCCAGCAGGTTGCCAAAAATTGGTTCATGTATAACCCTATTCGGGAATATAAATATAAGTGTAAAAACCCGATTTGAAGAACTTTTTCAAGTTGAAATCGTTTCATCGCATACGTTTGAAGAAGTTTTAAATACCCGTGGTAAGGTACCATTACCTCCGTATATCGAACGAGAGCCTAATGATAATGATGCCAGTCGATACCAAACCGTATACTCGCGGGTACCAGGGGCGATCGCTGCACCTACGGCGGGTCTGCACATAGATCAATTATTGATAGATCAGTTGGTGGCTTCGGGTATTCAAATTAGTTATGTGACCTTACACGTTGGCTCGGGAACGTTTCGGCCTGTAAAATCAAGTCTCATAAAGGAGCATAAAATGCACTCGGAGCGAGTCGTCGTGCCTGCCGCTACGGTCACTGCAGTGAATGAAACACGTGAAAAAGGTGGTCGAGTTGTCGGGGTCGGTACAACTGTTATGCGTGCGCTAGAAACTGCGGCTAGATCGAGTGGGTCTGTCGAAGTTTATGATGGTGAAACAGACCTATTCATAACTCCGGGATTTGAATTTCGGGTAGTTGATGCTCTGATGACAAACTTCCACCTACCTAGATCCACACTTCTTATGCTCGTGTGCGCATTTTCGGGGTTTGAAAGAGTAATGAATGCTTATCGAATCGCGGTAGAAAATAATTATCGATTTTTTAGTTATGGGGATGCTATGTGGCTTGAGAGGAAAGTTCTGAAGCGTGGCAGGGGACTATAAATTGGGAACAAATTTTTCGCTTACGTCAACAGATAAACAAGCACGCGCTGGCTTACTTTCAGTTAGCCATGGCGTCATTGCAACCCCTGTTTTTATGCCAGTTGGTACTTATGGCACCGTGAAGGCGATGATGGCTGAAGAATTAGTTTCTATAGGGGCACAGATTGTATTAGGAAATACCTTTCACCTCATGCTTCGCCCCGGTGAAAAAGTGATCCGGAATCACGGCGGGCTTCACGATTTCATGAGTTGGCGGAAGCCTATTTTGACTGATTCCGGTGGTTATCAAGTTTTTAGTCTTGGTGCTCTGAGGAAAATTAGTGAAAAGGGAGTGACTTTCAAATCACCGATTAACGGCGATAAGATATTTTTGTCGCCCGAGAGGTCGATTGAAGTACAAAAATGGCTGAATTCAGATATAGCAATGGTATTTGATGAATGCACACCTTATCCGGCTAATGAGGAAATGGCTCGGCTTTCTATGGAGATGTCCCTTCGGTGGGCCGCGAGGAGCAAACAAGCGCATGAGGGGAGTTCAAATGCGCTATTTGGTATAGTTCAAGGTGGTATGTATCAAAATCTGCGGTCCGAATCTGCTGAAAAGCTCAGACGTCTCGATTTTGACGGGTATGCTATTGGAGGTCTCTCTGTTGGTGAGCCTAAAGGTGATATGTTGAGAATAATGGCTCATACCGCATCATTACTGCCTGAGGACAAGCCGAGATATTTGATGGGAGTTGGTACGCCCGAAGATTTACTCAATGCTATCGGGGAAGGGGTGGATATGTTCGATTGCGTACTACCTACAAGAAATGCCCGAAATGGGCACTTATATACTTCGCAGGGAATTGTGAGAATTAGAAATGCCGAGCACCGTAACTCTCTAGAGCCCTTGGATCAGTCCTGTGCTTGCAGTACGTGCCAAAATTACTCTCGAGCATATCTGCACCATCTTCAACGAAGTAACGAGATCCTTGGTGCCAGACTCAATACTTTGCACAACTTATATTTTTATCAAAGTTTGATGAGCACAGCTAGAGAAGCCATTCAGAAGGGTAAATTTGAGATTTTTAAAAATTCTTTCTTAAAGAAGTACAAGGATTCAAAGCAGTAACATCCTACTTAACAAATGTGGCATAATTAGTCTCTACTACCAAGAGACTAGTTAAAGGAACTGTTCTTTATGGATTTTTTTATACAAAGTGCGTTGGCTCAAAGTGGGCAGGCAGCTAACGAGCCTGGCTTAGCAAGTTTTCTTCCCTTGATAATTCTTTTTGTTGTGTTTTATTTTTTTCTTATTCGGCCTCAGATGAAGAAGCAGAAAGAGCACGGGAAAATGGTCAAGAACTTAGCAGTTGGTGATGAAGTTGTTACTAATGGAGGGGTTCTAGGAAAAATTACCGGTGTTGATGAATATTTTTTCAAGGTAAAGATAGCCGCTGATACTGAGGTAAAAATTCAAAAAATAGCGATTGCGCAAGTCATGCCCTCGTCTACGGTAGAATAAGTTATAAGATGCTAAAGGCAGAGTGATATCATAATTCTAGGTTTTTTTTCGGGCTAAATTTAAGATGAATCAGTATTCTATCTGGCGTTATTTGTTCATTTTAGCAATCTGCAGTCTCGGTTTTTTATATGCGTTACCTAATTACTATGGGCATGATCATGCGCTGCAGATCAATGGACTCCGTGGCAATGTGATAGATACAAAACTGCAAACTGATATCAGTTCGAAGTTAGATGATGCCGGGGTTGCATATAAGTCCGTCAAAATAGAAGGCAATAGCTTGTTACTCAGGTTCATTGATTCTGAAAATCGTCGTATAGCACGAGACGTGATCGGCGGGATGTTTGAGGCGGGTGATTATGTTGTAGCGTTTAGCCTAGCTAGCGCTATGCCGGATTGGCTGAAATCAATTGGAGGAAAGCCTTTGTCCATGGGGTTAGATTTACGGGGTGGTGTGCATTTTTTGATGCAGGTAGATACGAATACTGTCAAAACTCAATCGGAAGAACGTTTTATTTCGGAGCTTAAAACGGCACTGCGAAAGGACAAAGTAAGGTATCGTTCTTTTACTAAAAGCCCTGAGGGCGGTCTGGAATTAGAATTGACCAATGCTGAAATGAAGTCCCGAGCACAGGGGATAGTGAAGGCTCAATTTCCCGAATTAACGACAGTTGAAAATGAAAATGGTAACGCAAAGATAAGATTGGATGTTTCGGACGAGACTCTTTTGGAAACTCAAAAGGCTGCGCTTCAGCAAAATCTGCAAACTTTGCGAAACAGAGTTAATGAATTTGGAGTGTCCGAACCTGTTATCCAACAGCAGGGGATTGATCGAATTGTTGTTCAACTACCAGGCGTTGAAGATACGGCGGAGGCTAAAAAGATTTTGGGTGCGACTGCGACATTAGAGTTTCGAATGGTCGACTTGAGCGGTGATGTTGCGGCTGCGGTTAATGGCAGTATTCCGATTAAATCGAAGTTATATTATGAAAGGGATGGTACTCCTGTTCTGTTAGATAAAAGAGTGATGCTTACCGGCGAGTACATTATCGATGCATCATCTGGACTTGAGGCGCAGAGTGGTACGCCGGCAGTTTTTATTACTTTAAATGGTAAGGGTGCGAGAATTTTTAGTAGGGCTACAGGAGAACGAATCGGACAGCCCATGGCTGTGGTTTACTTAGAAAGGCGCAATGGAAGACAAATAGAGGAAGTGATTAATATCGCGACAATCCAAGGTCAACTTTCTAAACGTTTTCAAATTTCTGGTTTAGATACAACTGAAGAGGCCCGTACATTGGCGCTTTTATTAAGAGCCGGAGCCTTAGCCGCTCCCATAGAGATAGTTGAAGAACGTACCGTGGGTCCTAGTTTAGGTCAGGACAACATTGAGCGTGGCTTCAACTCTATGATCATCGGAATGTTTTTTGTACTAGTATTTATGGCAATTTACTACAAAGTCTTTGGCTTAATAGCCAACATTGCGGTTATAACCAATGTCGTGATGATTGTGTCATTGCTATCCATACTTCAGGCGACTTTAACCCTGCCTGGAATAGCGGGTATTGTCTTGACAGTGGGCATGGCTGTTGATGCAAATGTGCTGATTTTCCAGAGAATTCGAGAAGAGATAAAAAATGGTAATTCGCCTCAAATGAGTATAAGCGCGGGTTACGACAAAGCATTTTCGACAATCGCTGACGCGAATATAACCACTTTGATAGCGGCAATCGTATTATTTAGTTTTGGCACAGGGCCTATCAAAGGTTTTGCGGTGACTTTGTCTCTGGGTATCGTCACCTCTATGTTTACTGCGATCTTCGGGACGCGAGCCTTGGTTAACTTACTATATGGTAAAAAGAAATTACATAAATTATCAGTATAAGGTTAGTGGAATGAGCTTTGAAAATAAAAAAATAACCAATATTGATTTTCTGGGGAAAGCGCGCATTGCTTTATTTGTAACATTCACCCTTCTGATAGTTTCCGCGTCATCCTTTTTTACAAAAGGGCTAAATTTAGGGATTGATTTTACTGGTGGGACGTTAGTTGAAGTAGGTTTTAGCGAAGCGGTGGACCTATCCGAGGTGCGAGGTGCGCTGGTAGGTGCAGAGTTTCAAGGAGCCACCGCGCAGAGCTTTGGAACAGCTGAAGAGGTTTTAATTAGATTGCCGATCAGTTCGAGTGAGGTAAGTGCTGAGGTTGGAGATCGAGTCTTACAGTCTCTTCCAGATGCCGAGATGAGACGCGTTGAATTTGTTGGCCCGCAGGTTGGGCAAGAGTTAACCGAGGATGGCTTTTTGGCTCTTTTATACGCTTTTGCCGGCATTTTAATTTATGTAATGATCCGTTTTACTTTTAAGTTTGCAGTTGGGGCTATTGCTGCAGTTATCCATGACGTTATAATTACGGTGGGCATATTCTCGGTGACGGGGATGAGCTTTGATTTGACTGTTTTGGCTGCTGTCTTAGCGGTTATTGGCTACTCTCTTAACGATACCATTGTAGTTTACGATAGGGTGAGAGAAAATTTTAGACGTTATAGAGAGAAGGACGCTAAATCTGTTGTGAATCTTTCCCTTAATCAGACGTTGTCTAGGACTTTGGTAACATCTGGAACTACATTATTTGTTGTCACGGCGCTGTTCTTTTTGGGTGGCGAGCTAATCCATGGTTTCGCGACTGCGCTCATCATTGGGATCTTAGTGGGCACGTACTCATCCATTTATGTGGCTAGCTTGTCACTTATAGCATTACGAGTAAGTGGCTTAGATCTGATGTCTGTGTCTAATGAGAACGGGCAAATAGACAACCGTCCTTGATAGGTTAGGTCGACTCGCTGCAAGATTTACGATTTGAAAATCCTAGTAGATAGTGAACTAACTGATGCTGAAAATATTTTTAGTCATTTGGGGCACGTTGAGCTTTTTGAAGGGCGGACGCTAACCCAAAAGCTGGCGAAGACAGCACAAATACTTATCGTCCGATCTGTTACTACTGTTGATAAAAATCTCTTGGAGGGCTCCGATATACGGTTTGTTGGCTCTGCGACGTCAGGACAAGACCATGTGGACACAGGCTTTTTAGAGAGTAATAACATAAAGTTTGCTTCGGCGGCAGGGACAAATGCTAAGACAGTAGCTGAGCATGTTCTATGTTGTATCGTAGAATATTTGGATGAGTCCGCGACTACATTAGAAGAAATATCTGTCGGGCTAATAGGATATGGTCATGTGGGTCAGGCGGTAGGAGAACTGTTGGACAGGCTGTCAGTGAAATACTGCGCTTATGATCCATTCGTAAATAGCAATTTTTATCCGATGATTTTAAGCGATTTTAATAAAGTCCTCGGCTGTGACGTGGTGAGCCTCCATGTACCCTTGACTCATAGTGGGACACATCCTACTCACAATTTAATTGGGTCTAGTGCCATCTCTAAATTGAGTGCTGGGGCCCTTTTGATAAATACTGCACGGGGAAATGTTCTAGATCAGAGAGCTCTTTTAGAGCGGTTGAGGGGTGAACAAAAAATTTGGACTGCCATTGACTGTTGGGCTGACGAACCGGATATCGATCCGGAATTCGCTCAGGTCGTCTGGAGAGCTACCCCACATATAGCCGGATATTCGCGAGAAGCTAAGAGACGTGCCATATTGAGCGTGTACCAAAGTGTTTGTAAATTTTTGGGTGTGGACAGTAGGCGATGTGAATTTCCACGTGATCGACGATTGGTTGGAAAATTAGGTGGTGAAGCTGATTTGAAAGATGTGTTAAATGTTGTGCATCCTCTAAGGCGTCACAATAAAGAAACAAAGAAGTTATCTGAATTAGATTGGCCACAGAAAGCTTTCGATTTTGATAACTACCGGGCCCAGTATGGCTTGCGGAACGAATTTAGTGCTTATCAGGCAGTGTATTCGGATTTTGATGGTGGTATTATTAAACTTCTTGCTGGTTTAGGGTTTGTATCTAAGCCCTAGCACAGCGCCAGGTACTGTAATTAAGTCTCATTAAAAAGTCTCATTAAAATGCGCGAATATACAATTGGAACTCCTTTAACTTTGAAAGCGACTAAGCTGATGCTCTTAGGTTCAGGAGAGCTAGGTCGAGAGATTGCAATTGAGTCGGTCAGATTAGGGTTGGAAGTCATCGCTGTCGATCGATATGAGAATGCCCCAGCCATGCAAGTTGCGCAACGTAGCTCAGTAATCAATATGCTGGATCCCGTATCGTTGCGGGACCTAATTTTATCTGAAAAACCTGACTTCATCGTTCCCGAAGTAGAGGCAATTGCTACGGATGTGTTGGTTGAGCTCGAAAAAGAGGGTTTTCAGGTAGTTCCCATTGCTACTGCCACTAAGCTTACTATGGATCGCGAGGGAATTAGGACACTTGCTGCGCGCGAGTTAGGGTTGCCCACCTCAGATTATATTTTTGCCAGTTCCAAGGAAGAGTGTCTTCAGGCAATAAAGAAAATTGGGATGCCGTGTTTTGTTAAGCCGGTAATGAGCTCGTCTGGTAAAGGCCAGATGAAGGTCAAAACGATTGAGGATGCGGAGGCGTGTTGGCAACACGCTGTGTCAGGCGGAAGGGGAGCCACTCCACGCGTTATAGTTGAAGATTTGATAGATTTTGAGTATGAAATTACGTTGCTGACAGTCAAACATCGTGGCGGGGTTGAGTTTTGTGCTCCGATAGGACACATGCAGGTTGATGGTGACTATAGAGAGTCTTGGCAGCCTCAGCCAATGAGCTCGGCGGCGTACGAAAAATCGGTAGATATTGCGACTGATATTGTAGAATCACTAGGTGGTTTCGGTGTTTTCGGAGTGGAACTATTTGTCAAAGGAGATGATGTTTGGTTTAGCGAGGTATCGCCCCGCCCGCATGATACTGGAATGGTGACCTTAATTTCTCAGCAGTTATCTCAGTTTGCTTTGCATGTAAGGGCACTTCTGGGCTGCAACATAGCACCAATAGAAAATTTAGGTCCTTCTGCGTCATATGCCATCCTAGGCCATGGGACGGGCAATGTTATCCTATATTCAGGAATTAGTGACGCTTTATCCGAAACAGATGTTGATTTAAAGATTTTTGGGAAACCTAACGTGGTCGGCGAGCGACGTCTGGGAGTTGCTTTAGGTAAAGCTGAATCTGTTACAGAAGCGCGTGCGAAGGCTAAAAAAGTTGCTCGAGAATTGATAGTTTCTATAGAGTAATTACTGTTGAAAGCCTTTGTGGTAGCATTATCCATTCTCAGTGATCAGTGCCGAGTGATTTTCCAAAACCAGGGGTATTTGCACGATTTTTGAGACAGTTTTTACTTAACTATGTCTTATAATTGGACCTATTTTTAGTTAGTTCGAGAGAAGTTTATAATGAAAAAATTACTATGTATCTTAGTTTGTTGTTTGACTACCGTTAGTGTCAATTCTCTTTTAGCGGATGATAGTGCATCCGCACTCGTTAAGAATACTACCGAGCAGGTGCTGAAAAACGTTCAACAAAATCGGGAGGAGCTGGAGGCAGACCCAGTAAAGATGCTGAACTTAGTGTCTGAGTATATTTTCCCAGCTTTTGACTTCAATATAATTTCACAATGGGTGCTAGGTGAGGCTTGGACGAAGGCCGATGACCCAACTCGAGAAGTTTTTACCGACCAATTTAGAAAACTGTTAGTAAGGACATACGCAACTGCTCTGCTGCAGTTTTCCGATGAAACGATAGAATATCCCGAAGTTCCTCAAAAAGCTGGGGGAAGGACTGTAGTAGTAATGCAAAATGTTTCGGGGCCGAATATAAAAACTATACCAATAGTGTACAGACTTTACCGAAAGAAGGGTGAGTGGAAAGTATTTGACGTATCTGTTGACGGTGTAAGTTTAGTAAAAACTTATAGGGCATCTTTCGGGTCCATGATAAAAAATAAGGGCTTATTAGGACTAGTTGAAACTTTAAGTGAGAAAAACCGTCTTTTTTCTCAATAAGTTCACCTAAACAATAAGGATTTAAAAACAGCTATGACACCAGAGCAAATAAAACTAATGATTGAATCCGGTATCGAAGGATCAGAAGCACATGTGGAAGGAGATGGATCACACTTTTTTGCTCATGTAATAAGTGATTTATTTGATGGTATGCCCGTGATTAAGCAACATAAAATGGTTTATGCGGCATTGGGCGATAGTATGGAAGAAGCAATACACGCATTCTCTATTCAAACTTACACTATAGAGGCTTGGGGAAAAGCTAAGAAATTTAAAGTTCTCTCTTGAGCTAGCATTATGGAAAAGCTCATTATTAAAGGGGGGCGGCGTTTGGCTGGCGAGATAAGAGTATCTGGTGCCAAAAATTCTGCGCTACCAATCCTTGCTTCAAGCCTACTGTCACAGGGTCCATTGCGAATAGGTAACTTACCTCACCTGCATGACATTACCACTACTCTGGAGCTTTTAGGCCAGATGGGCCTGACTTTGACTGTGGGCGACAACTTAGAAGTTGAGGTTGATAGCGCCACTATTTCAAAGTTTTTGGCGCCATATGAATTAGTAAAAACTATGCGAGCCTCTATTCTGGTGCTTGGTCCTTTATTGACCCGTTTTGGACAGGCTGAAGTCTCTCTTCCGGGCGGCTGCGCGATAGGGACTCGGCCTGTGGACATGCATTTACAGGCGCTTGCGGCTATGGGGGCTAAGATAGAAGTTGAGGGGGGGTATATTCGGGCTACAGCCTCTGGCCTCAAAGGAGCCGATATTGTTTTTGATTCGGTGACTGTTACTGGTACAGAGAATTTATTGATGGCCGCCTGCCTTGCCGACGGGGTCACTACGCTAACAAATGCTGCAAAAGAGCCGGAAGTTGTCGACCTAGCCAATTGTTTGAGAAGCATGGGGGCAATTATTTCTGGTGAGGGAACCAACGTAATTCAGATTCAAGGTGTGAAGTCTTTAAAGGGAACTTCTTATAATATTTTACCCGACCGAATCGAGACTGGAACATACCTGACAGCTGTGGCTATGACGGGTGGGCGCGTCAAGCTGAAGGATACTCGACCCGATTTATTAGGAGCTGTTCTCACCAAATTAGAAGAGGCTGGGGCAGTTATATCGACCGGAGACGATTGGATAGAGCTAGATATGGATCCTGCTGATCTTAAAGCTGTCAATATTCAAACTGGTCCATATCCCCGCTTTCCTACAGATATGCAGGCTCAATTTACGGCACTTAATTGTATTGCTGGGGGAACTGGGGCAATTCAAGAATCAGTATTTGAAAACCGCTTTATGCATGTTCAAGAGTTAAGAAGAATGGGAGCGGATGTTAGAGTTGAGGGTAATATCGTGTTTACGTCGGGGGTAGAAAAGCTGACAGGTGCCCCCTTGATGGCGACTGACTTGCGAGCATCAGCTAGCCTCGTTTTAGCGGGGTTAGTTGGATGCGGAGAGACTATAGTTGATAGAATTTATCACATTGACCGGGGTTATGAGACAATAGAAGAAAAACTTACTAACCTTGGGGCAGATATCAGGCGGGTGCCGCGATGAATTTTTCAGGTGCTATGACGAACTCTTTATATCGTGGTTTTTTTAACAGCCATCACTTGCGCGGGTAATTATAATTATGACTGGGAAATTATTTCAACAGCCTAAAGAGTTAGTATTAGCTGTATCTAAAGGTCGGATTTTCAAACAAGTTTTGCCGCTGCTACAGTCCGCCGGGATTTCTATATTAGAAGATCCCGAAGAATCCAGAAAACTAGTATTAGATACCTCTATGGAAGGTCTAAAACTATTGATTATTCGCCCATCCGATGTTCCTACTTTTGTCGAATATGGTGCTGCAGATTTAGGCATTACTGGGAAGGATGTTCTGTTGGAGCACGAAAGCGATGATTACTATGAGTTATTAGATTTAGGGATCGCTAAATGTAGTCTCATGGTAGCAGGCATGCCGGGTACTACCATCTCTAAAAATCGATTGAAAATAGCCACAAAATATTCCCGTGTTGCTACTAACTATTTTTCCTCGCTAGGAATTCAGGCAGAACTTATCAAGTTATATGGTTCTATGGAGTTGGCCCCATCCGTAGGATTAGCCGATTTTATAGTAGATTTAGTAGATACTGGCGATACATTAAAAGCAAATGGCTTAGTGCCATTAAATAGCATTTGTGAAATTAGTTCGAGGCTTATTGTGAATAAGGCGACGATGAAAACAAAGAATTCCAAGGTTAAAAATCTTATACAGATGTTACGTGATGTAAAGCTAACGAGTGATAAAAATGGATGATGTTATTGCGCGATTAGATATCAAAGACTCTAATTTTAAAGCTCGGTTGTCGGTATTGTTAAAACGGGATGACTTAGTTAGTGCATCTGTAGAGTCGTCAGTGCGCGAGATAATTGCTCAAGTTAGAGCGGATGGCGATGCTGCACTACTCAGATATACTAATGAGCTAGACCGTCGGCAAATAGACTCCAGCGTGTATCTGGAGCAATTTGATTTTAGGAGCGTTTTAGGGTCTGTTTCACCTACTATAAAATCCGATTTGAAAATGGCTGCAACTCGTATTGAAGAATATCATAAAAGACAAACTTTAGACTCTTGGGAGTATCGAGATACTAGTGGAAATTTGATTGGACAACTCGTAACGCCTCTGGAAAGAGTCGGTATTTACGTACCCGGCGGTAGGGCGGCTTACCCTTCGTCTGTTTTGATGAATACAATTCCGGCTAAGGTGGCTGGGGTCAAGGAGATAATCATGGTTTCTCCGGCGCCTGATGAATGTGTCGATGAGACTGTATTGGCAGCAGCGGCCATAGCTGGGGTGGATAAAGTTTTTTCAATTGGCGGTGCTCAAGCGATAGCCGCATTAGCGTACGGCACAGAAACTATCCCGAGAGTAGATAAGATAGTGGGACCAGGTAACTCATATGTAGCAAGAGCTAAATCACAAGTGTTTGGCGATGTAGGTATAGATATGGTGGCAGGTCCGTCGGAAATTTTGATTCTGTGTGATGGTGAGACTGAGCCAGACTGGATTGTTATGGATCTATTTTCTCAGGCTGAGCATGATGAGTTTGCGCAAGCGATACTAGTCTCGCCTGATCGACGGTTTCTAGATTTGGTGGCCGGTCGTATAAAAGTGCTTTTAAAAGACATGCCTAGACGTGAGATTATTTTAGAATCTCTAAAGAGAAATGGTGCGTTAATTGGGGTGGATTCAATGGATGAAGCCATAGATATAGCAAATCGGATTGCGCCCGAGCACTTGGAATTGTCGGTAGCCGAACCGAGGAGATTTTTGTCTAAGATTAGGCATGCAGGTTCAATATTTTTAGGTCGGCTGACTCCCGAAGCATTTGGAGATTATTGTGCGGGACCCAACCATGTGTTACCCACATCTGGCTCTGCTAGATTTTCTTCACCTCTTGGCGTCTATGATTTTCAAAAACGCACTTCAGTAATTGAGTGTTCCGAAGAGGGAGCATCTCACTTGGGACAATTGTCCGAGTCTCTCGCGAAGGCTGAGGGATTAGAAGCACACGCTAGATCCGCCGCATATCGGAGTCGGAAATTTTGAAATTAATTGACCGTATGCGATACATAGCTTCGCCTAGCATTTTAAACTCACAGCCATATAAAGTAGAGTCCTCCAAATATTTGGTGAAATTAGACGCTATGGAGAATCCTCATGGACTTCCTCTTGGTTTGCGAGAAAAATGGCTGGCATTATTAAATAAAACTGCAGTGAATAGGTATCCTGATCCGGTATGCAGTGAATTAAGAAGCCGGCTTCGCCAAGCCATGTCATTGGATCGCTCGGTCAATATGTTATTCGGAAATGGTTCTGATGAGATAATAAATCTGCTGTCTTTGGTTGCGTCGGGAGGAGAAGGAGGTTCTGTTCTTTTCCCTGAGCCTACGTTTACTGTTTATCGACTTTCAGCTGAGGCACATGGTTTGAAAGTAATAGGTGTTCCTTCTAGTAAAGAGGATTTCTCATGCGACATGGGAACTATGTTAGACGTTATAGGGGAAAAACAGCCAAGTTTAATATTTTTAGCGAGTCCTAATAATCCTACGGGTAATAGTGTGGACCAAGAGTCAATTATACGACTGTGCGCTGCCGCAGATGGACTGGTTATATTAGACGAGGCTTATTGCAAATTTGCTGCAGTTAGCCATCTGAAATTACTTAGTGAAATCGATAATTTGCTCATAATGCAGACTTTTTCAAAAATTGGATTCGCTGGTATACGGTTGGGAGTTTTGTTTGGTGCAAATGACTGGATAGAGTTATTAGATCGGGTGCGTATGCCTTACAACGTAAATGCACTTACCCAGGCGACCGCAGTATTTGCAATCGATCATTGGGAGCACTTTCAGTCGATTATAGATGAGATTATTGCGGAACGAGAGACGATGATGCAGTTTATGGTTGGTTCAGAGTCCATTAGGGTTTGGCCAAGTGATGGTAATTTTATATTGTTTCGACCCCATTTAATGACGTCAGAGCAGGTTCACGAGGAACTTCAAAATGGTGATATTCTTATAAAAAACATGTCTGGCGCACACCCTGCTTTACAGAACTGTCTGAGGGTTACCATTGGGACAGAAGAGGAAAATACGTTGTTTCGGGAGAGGCTAATAGAAATTCTAGGGCGAGAGGGTATCTCGCGCGACTAAATTTTCCGCTAGTTAATGTCGCTTTGCGGTGTTCACCGAGACTAGTTTTAATAAAATAATGCTATAATTGAATTTGAGGCTTCAAATTGAATGATAGGTTGCAAAATAATTTGTCGTCGTAGTCTCAAAAAACTGTTTTGACGGTAGCTAATGAGTTCGTAATATAACGGTTCTCAGCGCACATGCGTGTGATAATTAATATTTACGATCTTAGATAAAGTAAGAAGAATTTAGTTTGGGAGTGAGTAAGAGGATGACTGTAGACTCGACGGATATAGAACGGCGCCAGTTTCTAACTGGTACTGCGGCGGTGCTAGGTGGGCTTGGTGCGGGAGTTGCAGCTATCCCATTTGTATCCACGTTTCAACCTAGCGAGAGAGCAAAGGCTATCGGTGCGCCGGTGGAAGCTAATATCGATCAGATAGAACCCGGCCAGAGAGTTACCTACAAGTGGAGGGGGAAGCCGGTATGGATCATACGGCGAACCGAGGAGCAGTTAGCCGCGCTTGAGCAGATGCGAGATATATTAGCCGATCCAGACTCGGCTAGCTCAGTGCAACCTGAATTTGCTGAGAATAGTTGGCGGTCCTTAAATCAAGAGTATTTGGTCTTGGTGGGAATTTGTACTCATTTGGGTTGTTCACCTAGTTTTCGACCATTAGCGGGAGATGTCGTGATGGGTGCTGACTCCGTGGGAGGTTTCTACTGTCCCTGCCATGGCTCAAAGTTTGATCTCTCTGGTAGGGTTTATGCAGGTGTGCCAGCGCCTACTAATATGGACGTCCCTCCATATAAGTTTTTGAACGAATCTAGAATTCTGATTGGTGAACTAGCAGAAGGGGAAGGCGCGTGAGTAAGGTGGTAAAAAATCTCACGGATCTCAGGGATTGGGTAGATGCTCGTTTTCCACTTATGCAATTGTGGAATGAACATGTCGGACAGTACTATGCTCCGAAAAACTTCAACTTTTGGTACTACTTTGGCGTCCTATCATTGGTTGTTCTGGTTATTCAGATTGTTACGGGTATCTGGCTAGTGATGAATTATAAGCCTGATGCCGAGTTTGCCTTCGCATCAGTTGAATACATCATGCGAGACGTTGATTGGGGATGGTTGATTCGTTATATGCACTCAACAGGTGCTTCTTTTTTCTTTATTGTGATTTATTTGCACATGTTTCGGGGGATCATGTATGGCTCTTATAGAAAACCTCGAGAATTAATATGGGTATTGGGTATGTGTTTATATCTAGCACTCATGGCGGAGGCATTTTTCGGTTATCTACTGCCTTGGGGACAGATGTCCTATTGGGGCGCTCAAGTTATTATTTCACTTTTCGGTGCGATTCCTGTAGTGGGAGAAACTCTTTCACTCTGGATTAGGGGTGATTATGTTGTCTCCGATATTACATTGAATAGATTTTTTGCTTTTCACGTTATTGCGTTGCCGTTTGCGATAGCTGGCTTGGTATTGCTGCATATCCTAGCGTTGCACCACGTGGGGTCTAATAATCCGGATGGAATAGATATAAAAGCTAATAAAGATCCGGCTGGCAAACCTTTGGATGGAATTCCTTTCCATCCGTATTATACTATTAAAGACGCGCCTGCCATTATCGGCTTATTAATTTTGATGTCCGTCGTAATCTTTTTTGCTCCCGAAATGGGAGGGTACTTCTTAGAACATAATAATTTTGTTCCAGCTGACCCTTTGAAAACGCCTGAGCATATAGCGCCTGTTTGGTACTTCACTCCTTTTTACTCTATTCTTCGCGCAAACACGATTAATTTTTTCATGGTGCCGGCTAAATTATGGGGAGTAATTTTTATGGGTTTAGGCACGATGGCTTTTTTTCTATTACCTTGGTTAGACAGAGGTAAAGTCAGATCGATACGATATCGGGGGTGGATATATAAGACTGCTTTGTCGATATTTGTGGTCAGCTTTCTGATCTTAGGTTATCTAGGACTCTTACCCCCAACTCCAGGTAGGACTACGGTGGCGCAAGTATGTACCATATTGTATTTTCTTTTCTTTTTGTTAATGCCTTTTTACACAAAATGGGATAAAACAAAACCAGTACCGGAAAGGGTGACATGATGGTGAAAAAAGTTGCTACTGCTATTCTAAGTTACATTTTAAGCGTCTCGTGTTACGCGGCTTCTGAAGTGGGGGTACCATTACTCGATGCGGATGTGGACGTTTCAAACACCGTATCACTCCAACGGGGTGCCCGTCTTTTTGTCAACTATTGCGTGAGCTGTCATTCTGCTGAATATATGAGGTACAACCGCATGGCTGAAGACTTAGGTCTTGACCCAGAGCTAGTGAAAGATAACCTTATGTTTGCTGCTGACAAGATAGGTGACACTATGACAATCGCTATGAGGTCAGACGATTCTGAGCAATGGTTTGGGGTAAAGCCTCCCGATTTGTCGGTCATCTCTCGCTCTAAAGGTGTGAATTATTTGTATTCATTTTTAAACGGCTTTTACCTTGACAGTACTAGACCAACTGGTGTGAATAATATTTATTATCCTAATACCGCGATGCCGCATGTACTTTGGGATTTGCAAGGATTTGCGAAAAAGACTGATGATGGACAGATTTTCGTACCAGAAGACTCCCGTGGTGATATGACTGTAATTGAATATCAGCAGGCAACGCGTGACTTAGTGACTTTTCTTGATTACTTAGGTGAGCCAGCCAAACTAGTCCGGTACAAAATAGGATTTTGGGTGATTTCATTCCTACTAGTACTTTTTGTAATTACGTGTCTTTTGCGGCGAGAGTACTGGAGGGATGTACATTAAATATTATGACTACTTTAGCGAATAGAAAATCGGTGATGACTTTGTATACTGATATAGGTGATCCCCTGGGTCATAGTGTGCGTCTAGTTCTCAAAGAAAAGGACATTAATGCGAACGTGGAGTTCGTGGAGGTTGGCGAACGCCCAGATGTGCTGAATGATTTAAATCCCTATGAAGCTACCCTGACTTTAGTGGATAGAGATCTCGTGCTTTACGATGCGCAAAGTATGATGGAATACTTGGATGAGCGTTACCCTCATCCTCCTTTGATGCCCGTGGATCCTGTGTCTAGAGCAAATAATAGGCAATTTCGCTATCGGATTGTTAGAGATTTATACCGGCTTGTTACTGAAGTAATGGGTGACAACGAAATCGCTGCGGCTAGCGCAAAAAAACTATTGAAGGACGACTTAATGGCCATATGTCCCGTGTTTTCGCAATACGCATATTTTATGTCGGATGAATTCTCTTTGGTAGATGTTTGCTTGGCTCCTGTTTTGTGGCGGTTACCGACTTTAGAATTGAAGTTAGGTATGCCGGCCAAGCCATTATTAACATACGCGGATAAAGTTTTTGAGAGGGACGCGTTTCAGGAGAGCCTTTCTGAAGACGAGAAGCAATTGCGCTCTAGTAAATAACCGCATAATTTAAGCAAGGATATGCTACCGATCAAACCATATATGTTGCAGGCCTGCTACGACTGGATTTGTGACAGTGGACTCACTCCTCAGCTACTAGTAGATGCTACTCTTTCCGGAGTGCAAGTACCGACTGAATATGTACAAGATAATTTAATAATTTTAAATATTAGCCCTACCGCAGTGAGAGAGTTGGATTTGATGGGCGAGCCTATTTCTTTTAGTGCACGCTTCGGTGGATCTTTTCGCAGTATAATTTTGCCGTTAGATGCCGTGCAGGTTATTTATGCTAGAGAGAGTAGACAAGGTATTGCTCTTTCTTCTTTTGACGAGGGCTTTGTGATGCCTAGTGAAAGTAATAGTTCTATTAAAGAAGATGAGAAGGGCAACTTTGAGGAGAAAAAGAGAGACACGCCTAGTAAAGTCAAAAAGCCTAATCTCAAGTTAGTGGATTGACTTGCCGGACAATATTAATTTAATTACTGGGCCTTCGGGTCATTTCGTGGTTTCAAGTAGAGTAACTACAGAATTTACCCCCCTAGTTTCTCGCACAATTGTCGTTAATTTGGCGGCCTTGGTATCGTTAACTAGCCCCATCAAATAGACCGTTCCATTCCTACATATTATTTTTACTTCTCGACGTTTAGCTATATTTTTAAACAATATTTTTGATTTGATTTTCGATTTTATGAATTGATCGCTTAATTTAGTCCGATTAGTAATTGGATTGCCGATACTGATCTCATTATGAATCTGTCGTACCTTTGGGATATCTGCGATTTTATCGAAAAGATCTATTCGATTTTTTTCTTGGGCAACTTCTCCAGTTAGCAGAAGCACTTCATTGAAAGCGTGCGCTTGGACGGAGAAATTACTTTTAGTATAGTCTGGATCCTTAATTATTTTTTTAGCCTGCGAGACGATTGAATGATCCTCGATGTAGGTCCCTAATGTACGAGGTGCAACCCCACAGCTTTGCATAGCGAAACTTAAAATAATTGCACAGGTAGAGAGTGTTATTCTAGTTATCATCATTTATTTTATCGTTTTCTAAGTGGAGCAACTCGTTTCCGAATAGAATATTATAATTAAGTTATACATATATTTCATAATAGAAATTAATACTTGTTTGATTAAAAATTTGTTGTTTATATGAAGTTTGTAGAACCTGAATGTTTACTGCGTGAAAATTCAGACCAATAGCAATTGCAGCAAATTTGACCAGTATGTTGGCTACCATATTTATTATGAGTTTGAATTATTAGGCAATGGTTCACTTTATAAAGGTACGGCCTAAATATGAACGAAAAATTAACTATTGAACCCTCTTTATACGTAGTCGCCACTCCTATCGGTAACCTAGGCGACATTACGGTTCGCGCCATAGAGATATTGAAGTCGGTAGATTGTATTTTAACCGAGAATGTAAGGCACAGCAGTCTTTTACTGGATCACTATGGAATAAAGACCAAAACGCGACGATACAATGATCAGGATGAAAAAGACCTTGCGGATGTTATCGTCAACCAAATAAAAAATGAGAAAATGACATTTGCGATAATTAGCGATGCAGGTACCCCTTTAATTAATGATCCTGGATTTAAACTTATACAAAAAGCAGCTATAGCTAATATCAACATCTTTAGTGTACCTGGCCCGTGTGCTTTGATTTCTGTACTTTCTGTTAGTGGTTTAGCTACCAGCAAGTTTGCGTTTGAAGGTTTTCTTCCTTCACAGAAAACCGCTCGAGAACAACGATTAAAACTTCTTGAGTATGAAACTAGGACAATGATTTTTTATGAGGCTCCCCATCGAATCATCGAATTTATAAGAAGTATTTCGAGGATATTGGGTAGCGACCGTCGCGTGGTAATTGGGCGTGAAATCACAAAGCGTTTTGAATCTATCTATAGAGGCAAGGTTTCTGAAATCATCGCATACTTAGATCATAATCCAGATATAGTAAGGGGAGAGTTTGTGGTTGTCTTGGCAGGAGCTGAGGAACAATTTGAATACAGCGATCTAGATAAACTGCTAGGTGTTTTACTTGAGGAGTTGGGCTTAAAGCAAGCAGTCTCTCTGGCCCGAAAGATATCTGGGGTTAATAGGAACGTTATCTATGAGAGAGCGTTAAAACTTTCCTCTGATTAAGGTTGCAATTTTTCTGACTATGTCAGAAACTCAGCTGGCAAGTTGGCTGGATGATCGCTGATTGTCTGTTTTGTAAAAAGAACTGGGATCAGAGGAAAGTCCGGGCTCCATAGGGCAGAGTGCCAGGTAATACCTGGGGAGCGAGAGCTTACGGAAAGTGCCACAGAAAATATACCGCCGTAATGGTAAGGGTGAAAAGGTGCGGTAAGAGCGCACCGCATTGGTTTAACGTCAATGGCAGGGTAAACCCCACTCGGAGCAAGACCAAATAGGAAAGTGCCTCGCTAAAGCGGGATAATGCGGCTCGTATTAACTTTCGGGTAGGTCGCTTCAGGCTCGCGGTGACGCGGGTCGCAGATGAATGATCATCGTCCTGTTAAAGGGATACAGAACCCGGCTTATAGGCCAACTTGCCCTAATTTGCTCCTATCTGGAATTTAAATATAATGTATTAAGTGAGCAATAAATTTTATCTATATGATTTGAATGATATATTTTATTTTTGAATAACTTAAATTTCCTTTGATCGCGAATTATTCAACCTAAGTACTTGTTGTATAAGCAAGAATTCCCCAAAAACTAACCATTTTCTCTTGACAGATTTCCACTTGTCTCCTTATAGTTGCGCATGGAGTGGAGAATTGTGGGGGAAAGTGGTGAAACATCACTTTTTTATCTTACCTAACCATAATTTACAGTAAGGAATTGTGCGCAAATGTTTCAAGGGCTGAGTGTTGTCAATATAGATTCGAAGGGTCGATTAGCCGTTTCGGCAAAATTTCGCGATATCTTCAATCGATTAGATCGTACCGAACTAATATTGACTTTGAACCCGTGGGATAGGTCGCTATTTCTGTACCCAGTTGCCGAATGGGAGCACATAGCCTCAAAGATAGCCCTATTATCTGACTTCGACAAGGGAAGTAGGCGGACGAAGCAAATTTTGACTGGTTATGCGACTGAATGTCGATGTGATAGCCAGGGTAGGGTTCTTATTCCGGCAGAGCTACGTTCGGTCTCAGATCTTGATAAAGAAGTTATATTATTAGGCCAAGCAAATAAGCTAGAACTGTGGAACGCGGCTCGATGGCGCACCGAATGTGAGGAGTGGCTGGCCGGAGCTAAAGAGCCTAGCGGTAATGTAGCACCTACTTTGGAGTCTTTATCACTGTGAGGAGCTATAGATGATGCCACATACTCCCGTGCTGCTCACTGAGGTACTAGATCTCATGAACATCGAGCCGGGTGGACATTACGTAGATGCGACTTTTGGCAGAGGTGGACACTCTAAGGCTATCCTCCATAAATTAGATTCGAGTGGCAGAGTCACAGTATTTGATAGAGATCCTGAAGCGATAGCCGCAGCAAATAGTCTTAGTAGAGATGATTGTAGGGTACAGGTAAGACATTCACAGTTCTCTATGATGGGCCAATATGCTGATCTAGCTATTGGGGAGGTGGATGGTGTTTTGTTTGATCTAGGGCTATCTTCGCCTCAAATAGACGATCGGAATAGAGGTTTTAGCTTCAAAGTTGACGGCCCATTAGATATGAGAATGGATCCCGCAAACGATATTTCGGCGCGAGAATGGATCAATAGTGCTCCAGAGCGAGAAATAAGTGACGTTCTTTGGAAATATGGCGAAGAGCGGGCCTCTAGGAAGATTGCAAAGGTGATTACCGAACAGCGGAAGGTCGCGCCTATCACTAGCACAATGAGTTTGGCAAAACTCATTAGAGGGTGTAAGAGGTTTAATCGGTCAAAGATTGATCCTGCTACGAAAAGTTTTCAGGCTATCCGAATTCACATAAATAATGAATTAGTAGAGATCGAAAACGGTATAGAGAGTGCTATAAAGTTGTTAAAACTAGGTGGGCGTCTCTTAGTGATTTCTTTTCACTCTCTTGAAGATAGGATAGTGAAGCATCGTTTCAGGGATCTAGACTACATTGCGCGTGAGGGTGTCAAAGATAATAGCCAACAGATCCCATCTTTCCGCCTAGGAAAACCGAAGCTAATACGAGCAAGTACGGATGAAAAGAAAATAAATCCACGATCTAGAAGCGCTCGCTTAAGGTCAATAGAGAGGTGCTTATGAAAATGAATCTTTTCGTATTATTTCTCGCGATTAGTGTATTTGCCTCAGCATTGGCTTTAGTAACTAAAAGAGAGGAGACCAGAAATTTTTCTAAGCAATTAGAAAAACTCGAATCAGAGCGTCGCGCTGTAAAACAGGACTGGGCCAAGCTAATTTTGAGACAATCTAATTTAGCTAGTCATTCCAGAGTAGAACAAGTAGCAAGAGATACTTTAGGTATGAAGTTGCCTGAAGCTAAGACTGTGGTTAGCACTAAATGAGTCTTCAAAGAAAAGCAGCTCTCGATTTTCGTAATAGGCGGAAGGTTACCCTAGCACTATTTTTTATTATGTCTTTAGTTTTAATTTGGGGCGCAATTGATTTACAAATAAACGAGCCAGTAGATTTAAAAAAACGCGCGGATTCAAGGTCTCTCCGGATCAAGGAGATTCCTACTGATAGGGGAATTATTTTTGATAAGAATAAAGATCCCCTTGCAGTAAGTGTTCCCCATTATGCATTGGAAGTTGATCCCAGAAAATTAATTGGTAATGAGGAGTATCAAAATCGGATAGCTACAATTCTTGACTGGGATCTGGAAAAGTTACAGAAAATGATTTCTGCGAAAAAACATAGAAAAGGAATTCCTTTAACGCGCAAATTAACTACTGAGCAAAAGAAAACTTTAGCTGAATTAGAAATAGATGGAGTGTACTTCACTGAATATTCCAAGCGACACTATCCGTCAGCAAATGTGACGGCTCAGTTAATAGGGTTTACGGATCGAGATGATCGTGGCCAGGAAGGGATCGAGAAATTATATAATACTACTTTACAGGGGGTGCCCGGAGAAAGACGCGTCTTGCAAGATGCTACAAAGCAGGTGGTAAAAAGTTTGCAAATTATAAAGCCAGTTGAGCCTGGAAAAGATTTGTATTTAACTATCCATTCAGGGGTTCAATACGCGGCTTATAGGGCCTTGGAAAAAGCTGTGATTAAAAATCAAGCTTCTTCTGGCTCTGTCGTCGTGATGAACCCCAATAATGGCAATATTTTGGCTTTAACTAACTACCCATCATTTAATCCGAATATTTCTAGCGAAAAGCAGGCACATTTGTATCGAAATAGAGCTGTGACGGATAAATTTGAACCAGGTTCAACTCTTAAGCCATTCACGATCGCCATGGCTTTAGAGGGGGGAGTATATGCGCCAGACAGTATGATCGACTCGTCACCGGGCGTTATCACGATCGGTAGAAATAAGGTCCGAGATGCTAAAGACTACGGGGTTATTAATCTAACAGGAATTTTGAGACACTCAAGTAACGTAGGTTCAACCAAGCTAGCGTTTGCTCACTCACCTAAAGCAATGTGGAATATTTTATGGGCTGTTGGGTTCGGAGAAAAGACAGGGTTAAAGTTAAATGGAGAGGCTCGTGGTGATCTAACTTCTCACGTTAAGTGGCATCCATTTGATCACGCTACCCATTCATTTGGATACGGTATGACTGTCACCGCAGTGCAATTAGCGAGAGCCTATAGTGTTATAGCTAACGGTGGTTGGTTGGTCTCTCTTGGTGTTGCGCGCGGGGCGCCAAGCTTTCCGAGGGTAAGAGCTATAAAAGAAAGCACAGCCCTAAGTGTTTTGAGCATGTTGGCGGTAGCAGTTAACGAGGGAACCGGTAAGAATGCTCGAGTACAAGGTTTTAATGTAGCTGGAAAAACTGGTACTGCTCGAAAACTGCTTGAGGGCGAGTATACGAGCAAAGCGCATATGGCTTTGTTTGCCGGAATTATTCCTGCAGACGCCCCAGAGCTGGTCGGTATAGTGGTTATCGATGAACCACGAGGCGAATACTATACTGGCGGCCAAGTCGCGGCTCCCGTATTTTCTGAGATAATGCATGAGGCCACTAGACTTTTAAATATTGAGCCGGGTACCAGTGGTGGTCAGCCAGTGATGGAAAATTTCGCGACCATTAGCTCCCCTCTCGGAAGTGCATTTTGAATAAAGCAGTCGCTGATTATAGGACTAATTTAGCTTCCTTACTGCTAGGGATACATTCTATTCCTAGCCAATTTGATCGCGAAATTTCTGATTTGACATTGGATAGTAGGCAAGCGAAGCCTGGGTCTTGTTTTCTTTCTATCGGCGCAAGCAACAAACAAACTATTGATAACATGAGAGATAGTGCTGTTAGAGGTTCTGTAGTAATTTTGACCGATAAAGATGTTGCTCCTGGGCTTAATGACGTACCAGTTTTTGTATTACAAGATTTGGGCAATAGAGTTGGAGAAATTGCTGAAAGATTCTTTAAATATCCGACGAACGATTTAAGAGTCTGCGCGGTAACTGGTACTAATGGCAAAACCACCGTATCTTATTTAACCGCTTTAGCAGTGCGTTTCCTTGAAGGGAAATGTGGATATATTGGTACGTTAGGCGCGGGCGAAATAATGGATTTGGAAGAAACGTCCCATACCACGTTAGATGCAGTTGCTATACGGCGGTTACTTGCTAGATTTAATTCATTAGGTATCGATTGCACTAACATTGAGGCATCGTCGCATGGAATAGTTCAAGGTAGGCTTCAGGCGCTAAAATTCCACTCTATCGCATTTACAAATTTAGGGCACGATCATCTGGACTATCATGGCACTATAGAGAACTACAGTGCTAGCAAGATTCGTTTGTTTGAAGAAAATCGTCACCAGCATGTAATTCTGAACGCTGACGATCCGTACTCTATAGGAGTATACAGTAAATTAACAGGAGACGAAATGTTATGGGTTTGCTCCAGCAAGCAAACAACTTTCTCTCAAAAATTTTCTAATTTAATTATTGCGAAAAATATTGAAATTAATTCTCGTGAGGTTGTGTTCGATTTATTTTGGAATAAGAAAAAAATTAAGGTCACGTCGTCACTACTAGGCGTATTTAATGTTGATAATCTTCTAATGGTAGCTGCTACGCTACTTTCGCTTGGCTACGAATTTGATAGTGTGGGCAACTGCTTACAAAAATTCGAGACTATTCCTGGTCGGATGGAACTATTGGGAAGAACAAGTGCTGGTAGCCTCGTGTACTTGGATTATGCACATACCCCCGATAGCTTATCCGCGATTTTGTCTGCAGTCCAAGAGTTGAACCCAAGTCAAATATTTTTGGTGTTTGGTTGTGGTGGAGACAGAGATAAAACTAAAAGGGCTCCGATGGGGGCTGTCGCCGAAAAACTAGCTGATAAGGTATTTTTGACATCTGATAATCCTCGCTATGAAGATCAGATGAGTATTTTCTCCGATATTATGGCTGATGTAACTCACAAGGATAAGTTCGTAATCGAACCTGACAGGGAAGCAGCTATCCGGCAAGCAATTTTGTTTTCTCAAGAGGGTGACTATGTGGTTATCGCTGGTAAGGGACACGAAACTACTCAGAGCAAAAATGGAATAGAGTACCCCTTCAGCGATCGCGCTATAGCGAGTAATTACCTTCAGTTGGGTGCAATTCTGTGATTAACATGCGTCTATCTGAAGCTGCCGATCTTGTTGGGGGAAGGCTTATAGGTGAGGATAGACAATTCGATGGCATTAGCACGGACACTAGGAGTCTACATCCTGGTGAATTATTTTTTGCATTAAAAGGACCAAGATTTGATGCTCATGATTTGTTAGATGATGCACTCAAAAAAAGTGCTATTGGGGCCGTATCGAGTAAGCTCGGTGATGGAAGGTTACCTATAATTAAAGTCCTTGATTCACGCGCTGGCTTGGTTGACTTAGCTCAAAATTGGCGAGACCGTTTTGAGCTTCCGGTTGTGGGTATAACAGGCAGCGCCGGAAAGACTTCAGTTAAAGAAATGCTTGGCTCTGTATTTGAACAAAATAAAAATCCATTAGTCACCCTAGGGAATCTCAATAATGATATCGGTGTTCCTTTAACCTTGTTTAGGCTTGACTCGTCTCATAATTGTGCGGTCATAGAAATGGGCGCGAGTAACCCCAAGGATATCGAGAAATTATGCAGTATTGCACGACCGAAGGTCGGTGTCATAACCCTCTGCGCGCCGTCTCACTTGGATGGCTTTGGTGACGTCCAAACGGTTGCAAGAACTAAAGGTGAAATTATCACCGGACTCCCCGAGGATGGAGTAGTGGTAATAAATAATGAAGATTTTTTTCGGGACCTTTGGTTAGAAATGGCCGGCAAGCGTCAAGTGATTCGTTTTGGTAGGGGTGGAGATATATACGCATCGGATATTAGTGTTGTCCCAGGGAAAATAAACTTCAAAATGAGTGTTTTTGGTTCAACCGCGGAGATTGAGTTAAATAGAAGAGGGACGCATCACATTAATAATGCTTTGGCGGCATCAGGGGCTGCTTACGTTTTGGGGACAGAACTTGAGACTATAGTGCGAGGCCTTGAGAGCGCGCCAGAAGCTAAAGGGCGATTAAATTTCTCGAGACAAAAAAATGGCCTCAGTATTCTGAATGATGCTTATAACGCTAATCCAGTTTCAACTCGCGCTGCTATCGATGCCTTGGTGCTTGAAAAGGGAGTATGTTGGATGGTGTTCGGCGATATGAGAGAGCTCGGAGCAAATAGCCCAGCGTTTCATTCGGAGGTCGGAGAGTATGCCGCTAGCGCGCTGGTGGATAAGTTATATACTGTCGGTCGCGACTCCAAATATGCGAGCGATACATTTGGTACTAGGGCGCGACATTTTGAAACAGTATCATCGTTATTAGAGTCGTTATTGGAGGACGTCGAAAAATTTAAAGGACCTCTTACGATCCTCCTCAAGGCCTCGAGGTCTATGAATCTAGATTTAGTCACTGACGCTTTAAGCGCTTGCGAGTCTACCGAATGTTGATCTATTTAAGCCAGTTACTCATGCAGCTCGATCCACAATTCGACGTTTTTTTATCGCATGCGCTTAGGATAGTGTTAGGCGTCCTAACTTCGCTGATGATCATGCTTTTGTTAGGACCTTATGTGATTAGTTATCTTAATAAGGTTCGTCTTAGGCAATTTGTTCGTTCAGACGGGCCTCAGTCGCATCTCGTTAAAGAAGGTACTCCCACTATGGGTGGTATTTTAATCTTAATTTCTATCTCTGTTAGTACTCTTTTGTGGGCTCATTTAGAAAATAGATTTATTTGGATTGCACTCCTGGGCATATGGCTTTTCGGTTTGATTGGTTGGCGTGATGATTATGCAAAAGTAACTAAGGAAAATTCGAAAGGCATGTCTGCTAAACGAAAGTTCCTATCTCAATCTATCGCCGCGTTTATAATCGTACTTTTATTATACGCCACCAATCAATCTGCTAACGATACACTCCTGGTTATACCGTTTATTAAGCCCGAGATTTTTTCATTTGATTTGCGAACTTTGCATTTGTATCCAATATTTGCATATCTTGTCATCGTTGGGACTAGCAATGCGGTGAACTTGACTGATGGTTTAGATGGACTTGCCATCGTACCAGTAGTAATGATTTCCGGCGCATTAATTATTTTCTCTTACGTCACAGGTATTGAGTTTTGGTCTGATCGATTACTTTTCCCGCACGTCGGTGGCGCGGCCGAGTTAAGTATTTTTTGCGCAACAATAGTCGGCTCAGGTTTAGGCTTTCTCTGGTTCAATACTCACCCGGCCCAAATTTTTATGGGAGATATAGGCTCTTTAGCACTAGGGGCTGCCATCGGAATAGTTGCAGTATGTGTTCGTCAAGAGCTATTACTAATAATTATGGGGGGAGTATTCGTAACTGAGGCTTTATCAGTTATCGTGCAAGTTTTGTCTTATAAGTTACGAGGAAAACGAGTATTCAGGATGGCTCCAATCCACCATCATTTTGAGCTGAGGGGTGAGCCGGAGGCACGAATTGTAGTCAGATTTTGGATTATAACCGTGATTCTTGTTTTGATTGCGTTGGCTTCGCTGAAGATTCGTTAAAGTGAAGATAGCGAAAGACACCCTATTAAATTCGGCTGAGGAAGAAACCCGGTTTGATTATGGTGTCGTTGGTTTGGGTAAGACAGGACGTTCGATGGTTAATTTCTTATTATCTCAAGGTTTCTCAGTTTTGGGAGCGGATAGCTGTGCACAATCGTCGAATGTAGATAGATTTTTAAACCAGTATCCAGACGTTCCAACTCTATTGGGTGAGTCTAGCTTTGACTTTCTGAGTGTTTGCGAAGAGCTGATCTTCAGCCCCGGTGTTGATTGGCGAAGTGATATTTTCGAGAAAGTAAGAGAAGCGAAGTATAAGATAAAAGGCGATATTCAGATTTTTGCTGATTATGCTGATGCTCCGCTGATCGGTATAACCGGAACTAATGGAAAGAGTACCGTAACTACAATGGTCTCCTTAATGCTCAAAGCAGCAGGTCTTAAAGTCCGGTATGGTGGTAATCTAGGAACTCCCGCGATAGAACTTCTTGGGGGAGAAGCACCAGACTGTTATGTGCTCGAGTTGAGTAGTTTTCAGTTAGATCTAGTAGAAAATTTAAAATTAGATGTTGCCTGTATTTTAAATGTGACAGCCGATCACTTGGATAGACATAAAACGTTTGACTGCTATCTAAAAGCTAAGAAAAAAATATTGGAAAACTCTAAATGTTCGCTTGTTTACTCAGGGGACGAGCCTTTGGCGTGTTTTGTAAATAGGCGAGAGATAAAAGGATTCAGTCACAATGTCCCTAGTAAAAATAGCTACGGTATTAGAAGCAGAGATGGAACTCTATTTTTGGGAAGTGTTTCGCGAGAATTTTTGGCGGCGGAGGAGCTTGGTCTTCTAGGTGATCATAATTATTTAAACAGTATTGCGGCATTAGGAATCGTTGATATATTTTTGGGTTCTGTACCTGATCAAGCGATTCAGGCACTAAAGAAATTTCGTGGTCTTCCTCATCGAGGCCAAGTTATTGGGCAAAAAAACGGGGTAGAGTTTATTGATGACTCTAAAGCTACTAACACTGCCGCAGCCATGGCTAGCATTCTGAGTATCCGATCTAGTGAATCATTAATTTTGATAGCCGGTGGAGCGACTAAGGGTGTTAGTTACTTAGAATTTGTTGAGCAGGTTATTAGTCATTTGCGAGCTGTTGTTTTGTTGGGAGAAACAGCGCTTGAAATAAAACAATTATTCGCTGAGCGGATTGAATGTGTTATAGCAAATACTATGTCGAATGCTGTAATTTCTGCTATGGATCTAGCAAGGACTGGGGACAAGGTATTACTCGCGCCAGCATGTTCGAGTACCGATATGTTTGATGACTATAGGCATAGAGGATTGGCTTTTCAAAGTGCTGTAGCGGCTTTAGGAGAGTTAAATTGACTCGTAGCTTTAGAGCTCAGGCGACTAGAAATAGTTCGTACGTATCAAAATTTCTGGACGGTTATGACAAATGGCTCGTCGGCTGCATCCTAGTTTTAATCTCTTTTGGTCTAGTTATGGTGCTTTCAACATCAGGATCGTTGGCTGAAAGTAGAGGTTTATCGCCCTTTTATTATTTTTGGCGGCAAGTCGTGGCGATTGGTATCGGATGTTTCGTCTCAATGCTATTGTTGAAAGTTGATACTAGGCATATTTCTAGGTTAGGTTTCGCCGCAATGTTATTCGCAATGTTATGTCTGGTCGCAGTCCTCATCCCAGGGTTAAGTCATGAGGTCAACGGCAGTAAGAGGTGGTTGTATGTGGGGACAGTTTCATTCCAGCCGTCAGAGTTCACCAAACTTGCGTCAATCATCTATTTGTCTGCATATCTAGTCAGACATAATTCACAGGTCAGAACGGAATTCATAGGTTTCATTAAGCCTATGTTCGTTTTGGCATTGATTGCCATATTACTTTTGTCAGAGCCTGACTACGGAGCATGCGTGGTTTTGTTTGGTACGAGTATCGGAATGCTATTTTTAGCTGGTGTGCCAATTATGAAATTTTGTGCCGGTGGCGTACTGGTTACTTCTGTTCTTTCCTTCGTAGCCATCCGAGAGCAATACCGAATGGAAAGAATACTCTCTTTTTTAAACCCTTGGGAGGACGAGCGAGGAGCGAGTTGGCAGTTAACCAACGCATTAATCGCTATGGGACGAGGTGATTGGTTCGGAGTTGGACTAGGAAACAGTATTCAAAAACTAGGTTATTTACCCGAACCACACACAGACTTTATTTTTGCCGTAATTGGAGAGGAGTTTGGTGCTTTAGGTGCCACTGTGATTATTTTATTTTTTATGTTTTTAGTGTGGCGTATTTTTAGAATTGGAACGGCAGCAGAAACGGATGGTAATATCTTTGGTGCCTATCTAACCTACGGGGTAGGATTTGTGCTTGGCATCCAAGCTCTGGTAAATGTAGCAGTAAATGTCGGATACCTCCCGACGAAAGGACTGCCTTTACCTCTTTTGAGCTATGCGAGTAACAATTTAGTTTTTACTATTATCGCTCTAGCTTTAGTCCTGCGAGTCGGACGCGAGATTAACTATGTCGATATCTCTCGATTGATAGGGCGCACCGTATGAAACGATCAATCGTTATCTTTTCTGGAGGAACGGGTGGTCACGTTTATCCTGGATTAGCCGTTGCGACTCAGCTTAGAAAAATGGGCGTTACTTGTCACTGGGTCGGGACTGGATCTAGTCTAGAGGCTCGCGTGATACCCGAAAATGGATTTTCTTTCCATTCGATTAAGGTAAAGGGGTTTCGCGGAAATGGGTTTATACGATGGTTAATGGCTCCTTTCATTTTGGCGCAATCTGTTTTGTCGGCACTTTGGATTTTACATTGTAAAAAGCCCGATATTGTCTTAGGAATGGGTGGTTTCGTGAGTGCTCCTGGCGGGTTTGCTGCTTGGATATACAGATGTCCATTAATAATTCATGAGCAAAATACAATCCCAGGCTTAGCAAATCGAATCTTAGCATACCTATCGTCTTGCACACTCGAGGCCTTTCCAAATACTTTTCATTCAAAACTTGAGACAACAGTAACCGGTAATCCGGTTCGTCAAGAAATCATTCAGATTGGCGAGCGGCGATTAAAAAGAGTACCCGGCGCTACATTTAACATACTCATTCTTGGAGGGAGTCGAGGCGCCCGCATTCTTAATGAGATAGTGCCTCAGGCGTTGAGTAAAGTTGATAAACGCAATATTAGCATTCTTCATCAGTGCGGCTCTGACTCCGAGGGAAGATTAAAAAACGAATATAAAAAGTATGGCCTTATAAATGATAGTCGAGTTTATGCGTACATAGATGATATGGCTGATGCCTATGGTTGGGCCGATCTGGTGATTTCCAGAAGTGGGGCCATGACGCTTTCCGAGTTAACGACGGCTGGTTTGATATCTGTACTAGTGCCTTACAAATATGCGGTAGATGATCATCAAACAAAGAATGCAGAATATTATAGTGAGAGAAACGCCGCTTTTATGATCCAAGAGGATAAATTCACCTCCGATGAACTGAAACTCTTACTCAATAAGATCATAAATAATAATGATTCATATAGCGCTGTAGGAGATACCGCGAGATCACTTGGGCACGCGCAAGCTACTGAGCTAGTTGTCGATAAGTGTATGGAGTTCATAAATGCATAACTCATTTGGCTTGATGCATCGTGTCAGGAAAATCCACTTTATAGGGATATGTGGGGCCGGAATGAGTGGCATTGCAGAGGTTCTCAATAATATTGGCTATTCCATAACTGGCTCCGATATTGCCAACTCTGATTCTTATGATCGGCTAAATAAGCAGGGGATTGAAGTTAAATTACAACATGAGGCTAAAAATGTTGAAGATACCGATGTTGTCGTTTATTCAAGCGCTATCCCCAGTGATAATGTCGAACTAATAGAGGCTCGCAATCGACGTATTCCGGTAGTGCCTCGTGCTGAAATGCTCGCAGAGTTAATGCGTTTTAGAAACGGGATTGCAGTAGCTGGAACACATGGTAAAACTACTACTACTAGTTTGATTGCAGCAATTTTAGCCGACGCGGATTTGGACCCCACCTTTGTAGTCGGTGGTTTAGTTAGGAGCACAAATTCTAACGCAAGATTAGGTAACGGAGAGTACCTAGTAGCAGAAGCGGATGAAAGCGATGAATCATTTTTACTACTCCAGCCTGTGGTTTCGGTGATCACTAATATAGATGCTGATCATTTATCAACGTACGCTAACAATTTTCGTACGTTACAGCAGTCATTTTTAGAGTTTGCCCGACGCTTGCCTTTTTATGGTGTAGCTTGTGTGTGTATTGATGATGAGGCTATAGCTGAAATTCTACCAGAAATTCGCGCTAAAGTTATCACGTATGGATTTGGATCTCAGGCAGATATAAGAGGGATTTATTTGGGGCCCACTGAAAAAGGAGAACACTTTAAGGTAACCGAGGGGGAAGACCGATCTGAAAGAGAATTCACGTTAAACCTTTTTGGACGACATAATGTTCAGAACGCGCTTGCCGCGATAGCCGTAGGATTAGAGCTAGGTGTGAATTTTGATACCATCGATAGAGCGCTACGCAACTTTCAAGGAATAGACCGCAGATTTCAGGTGACTGAGAAAGTAATAATAAATGATAAAGCGCTTACTGTAATCGATGACTACGGACATCACCCTAATGAACTTTTGGCTGTTTTCGAAACAGTAAGAAATCATTGGAAAGACAGGCGCTTATTCGCTGTTTTTCAACCCCATAGATACACTCGAACAAAAGAATTATTTGATGATTTTGTCACTGTGCTGTCGAGTACTGATGCTTTACTCTTATTAGAAGTCTACTCCGCAGGTGAGCCTATGGTGTTCGGCGCCGATAGTAAGTCGCTCGCCCAAGCAGTGAGAGCAAGACGACAAGTGATACCAACATTTGTTGAAAATTTAAAGCAGGCGCATGACATGATCGAGGCGGTTGTTGAGGAAAATGATGTTTTAGTCTTTTTGGGTGCTGGAAGTATCAGTAGTTTGGCGAGAGATTTTACTTCGTGATAATAATCAATAAAAAACATGATTTTCATTCCATTTCTGGACTACAAAGGAATATTGATCTGTCCAAGCATTCGTCTTGGCGTTGTGGGGGAAAGGCGGATTACTTCTTTCAGCCCGAGAACAAAAATAAACTTTGCGAGTTTATTAAAGTGTATAGTCGGGACTATTCCATTCTGTGGCTTGGTTTAGGGAGCAATATTTTGTTTCGCGACGCCGGTGTTGATTCGGTGGTTGTTTTGACCGCTGGTAATTTATCCTCGTTTTCTTGGGAACAACCAGATTTACTATATGCGCAATGCGGGACACCTTGCGCGAAAATTGCGCGTGAAGCTGCTCGAAGCAATTTTGGAGAGCTAGCATTTTTGGCGGGTATACCGGGGACGTTGGGAGGTGCGCTCAAGATGAATGCAGGTGCCATCGGAAGCGAGATTTGGTCATTTGTTGATAAAGTAGAGGTGGTCAACGCGGATGGAGAAATTCGGTATCTCAGTTCTTCGGAGTATAGGCCATATTATCGAGGTATCGCCGGTCCAGAGCTGCAATTTCTAGGTGCCTGGTTACGACTTTCACAAAAAATACCGGACGCTTTAGAAAAGATTCGGAGCGTCTTAGCTGCGCGGAGTGTCTCACAACCTACCGGCGAATTTACGTGTGGATCTGTCTTTAAGAACCCAACTGGCCATTACGCAGGCGAGTTAATAGAAAGATGCGATTTAAAAGGCTTTCGCGTAGGCGACGTCGCGGTCTCTGAAAAACACGCCAACTTTTTCATCAATTATGGGGAGGCTTCTTCGCGTGACATAGAGAGTCTCATTGATCTAGTTAAAGTGAAAGTTAGGAGTAGATTTGGTGTGAAGCTCGAAGAAGAGGTGCAAATTTTGGGTAAAGAGAAAATATATGAGTAACTACTACTAATGGAAATAAAAGATCGTCTTATTACTGATGCATTTTTAATAGAAGCTGGTCACGTCGGTGTACTTATGGGAGGGAACTCCGCTGAGAGAGAAATTTCGTTAGAGACAGGTGCGCATGTTATCTCCTGCTTAAAAGAATCTGGAGTAAACGCTACTCCTATCGACTGGAATGGGAAACTCAGCCTATCTGAAAACTATATGCAATATGACAGGATTTTCATTGCTACTCATGGAATCGGTGGCGAAGATGGGAAGATTCAGTCAGTACTAGAACTTTTAGATATCCCATACACAGGCACTAAAGTATTGGGATGCGCATTAGCTATGGATAAAATTCGAGCTAAGCTAGTTTGGTCGGGTTTAGATTTATTGACGCCTTCGTTTGAGGTCATCGACCATGGTACTGATTCGACATCGTTGGTAAAAAAAATAGGGTTGCCTCTAATAGTTAAGCCAGCTAGAGGCGGTTCAAGCTTTGGTATCACTATAGTTGATGACGTCAGCCAGCTTATGGAAGCTATCTCATATGCTAAAAAATTCGACTCTTTGGTGATTGCTGAATCCTATATCGCTGGTGAAGAGTATACAGTTTCAATCTTATTAGATGAGGCTCTACCCGTGATAAAAATTAAAACGCCCAGAGCGTTTTATGACTTTGAGGCGAAGTATCGAAGTGAAAGTACAGAATATATTTGTCCATGCGAACTGCAGCCTGAAGCCGAGGAAATGATTCAAGAGATTGCCCTAGCAGCCTTCGCTGCGTTAGGTGGCAGTGGGTGGGGGCGGATCGACTTCATAAAAGATGAGTCTGGAAAATTTTGGCTTATTGAAATGAACACTGTTCCTGGTTTGACGAGTCACTCGTTATTTCCAATATCGGTACATCACTCTGGAAAAAAAATTACGCAGGCAGTATTAAGTATTCTGTCATCGAGTATGACCAATGAGTAAAAAAGTATTGGCGAGTTTAGGAGCTAAACATTGGCCTTCTTCGGTACTAGTCTTCGCTGTTGGCATACTTTTGACGGTTACAACTTTGTTGGTATTTTTGACTGCGAAAATTTCTGACCCCTCAGTATTACCTATAAATAAAGTAATCGTATCGGGTAACCTTCAACACTTACAAAAGACTGAACTACGATCAATCGTTCGGGATGGTCTAGGTGGACGAGGTTTTTTTCGAGTGAATGTTAATGAAATTCAAGCATTACTAATGGAGCAACCTTGGATTGATGAAGCAATAGTGAGGCGAGTCTGGAAGGATACACTCGTGATAAGCATTAAAGAACAAGTTGCAGTTGCAGTTTGGGGGCATGGTTCATACTTGAATAGGTATGGGAAAATTTTTACCCCTGAGAAGCCTTCGAAGATCCCTGGAATAGTACGATTTATGGGACCAGAAGGATTCGAGCAGGTAATGCTAGAACATTACAGACTTATTTCTAACAAGCTGTCTAACGTTTCGATAGTAATTGCTGAAGTCATTCTTACAGACAGAGGATCCTGGACATTTATTACATCTGGTGGAAAAGAGTTAATTTTTGGTAAACAGTTTCTATCACAGAGACTAGAGAGATTTCTAGTGGGCTATCATCAAAATTTTTCTGCGGAATGGGCAAGCATTAGACGGATTGACTTAAGGTATTCAAACGGTTTGGCAATTGCTGCTGATGTGTTGTTATAGCGGAATAGTATTTGGTGTGAATGATTAGTTATGGGCGTAAACAATTGAATATAGGACTCGTTTTATTATGAAACATGTAGAAAAGAGACTGATCATAGGACTTGATATTGGCACATCTAAAGTTGTGGCTTTGGTGGGGGAATTCTCATCGGACAATCAAGTGGAGGTCGTGGGCTTAGGTTCTCATCCGTCCCGAGGCCTAAAAAAAGGCGTAGTTGTAAATATCGAATCCACGGTTCAGTCAATCCAGAGGGCTATCGAAGAGGCGGAGCTCATGGCAGGTTGTCAAATAAACTCAGTTTATGCCGGAATATCTGGAGGACACATTAGAAGCTTGAATTCTCATGGCGTAGTTCCGATCAAGGATGGCGAGGTTACGCATGGGGATGTTGAGCACGTTATGGAAGCTGCGAGAGCGGTAGCGATTCCGTCTGATCAGCAAATCATACATATTTTGGCGCAAGAATTCATTATCGATGGACAAGAGGGTATCGTTGACCCAATAGGAATGTCGGGTGTAAGACTAGAGGCAAAGGTACATATGGTTACTGGCGCAGTTTCGGCGGTACAGAATATTGAGAAGTGCGTAAGACGTTGTGGTTTAGAAGTTGACGAAGTTATTTTGCAGCAACTGGCGTCTTCATTTTCTGTACTAACAGAAGAAGAGAAAGAGTTAGGAGTATGTCTATGTGACATTGGTGGCGGTACCACAGATATTGCCGTTTTTTTAAACGGTGCTATACACCATTCAGCAGTGATCCCCATAGCCGGAGATCAGGCTACAAAAGATATAGCGATAGCGCTTAGAACTCCAAGCCATCATGCGGAAGATATAAAAATTCGGTATGCCTGCGCTCTGACGCAATTAGCTAATCCTGAAGAAATGATTGAAGTACCAAGCGTAGGTGATCGCCCTCCCCGAAGATTAACCCGCCAAACTTTAGCTGAAGTTATAGAGCCCCGTTATGAAGAACTATTCACTCTCATTAGTTCAGAACTTAAGCGCAGCGGTTTTGAAGAAGTAGTGGCGGCAGGGATCGTACTTACTGGAGGAGGAGCGAAAATGGAAGGCGTGATTGAACTAGCTGAAGAGGTATTTCATATGCCAGTGCGGGTAGGTGTTCCCAAAGGTGTATCTGGATTGGTCGATGTTGTTAGAAACCCAATTTATGCAACCGGAGTTGGTCTTTTAAGGTTCGGGTTTGAAGAGTCTTTGAGTTTTGCCAAAAAGGGCCGTCACGGGCATCACGTTTCGATTTTAGCGTCAATGAAAAACTGGTTCAAAGGTAATTTTTGAATTAACCCCCTTGATTTATAGAGAAAATGATTTAGTAAATATTTAACTAGAAAATGGAGAATAAGCCATGTTTCAGATGATAGAAGAAGTTGGTTCCAAAGCGGTAATAAAGGTCATAGGTGTTGGAGGCGGCGGTGGAAACGCTGTTCAACATATGGCATCTTCTAATTTGGAACATGTGGAGTTTATATGTGCTAACACAGATGCACAGGCCTTAGAAAGTGGGAATATAAAGAACGTTCTGCAATTAGGAGAAAGTGTGACTAAAGGTCTGGGAGCAGGAGCTGATCCAACTGTGGGTAGGCAAGCCGCATTAGATGATACGGACTTGATTGTTGAGATGTTGCGTGGGACGGACATGGTGTTCATAACTGCAGGGATGGGCGGTGGCACCGGCACTGGAGCGGCTCCTGTAGTGGCACAGTTAGCTAAGGAAATGAACGTGCTGACGGTAGCGGTTGTGACTCGCCCATTTTCTTTTGAAGGGCGTAAGCGTGGTGAAATAGCAGAAAAGGGAATAGAAGAATTGACGCAGTATGTTGATTCTTTAATCACCATACCAAATGAAAAACTTTTAAGTGAACTTGGAAGCGATATCAGTTTACTGGATGCGTTTAGCGCAGCGAACGATGTGTTGTTCGGTGCTGTCCAAGGAGTCGCTGAGTTAATAACCTGTAGCGGAAAGATTAACGTGGATTTCGCTGATGTGCGAACAGTTATGTCTGAGAAAGGTATGGCTATGATTGGATCTGGTTCAGGGCGTGGAGAGAATCGAGCTGAAGATGCGGCAAGATCGGCCATCTGCAGCCCACTGCTCGAAGATATAGATCTGACTGGCGCCAAAGGTGTCCTGGTCAATATTACATCGAATGCTGACTTAACAATCGGTGAATTTCAAAAATTTGGCGATTGCGTTGCTGAATTCACATCGGATAATGCAACCGTAGTTATTGGTAATGTTGTGGATGAAGATATTAAAGACGAAGTTAGAGTTACAGTAGTAGCGACTGGTATTGGCGGAACTGAAACCGAAAATTTTACAAGCCCAACTTTAGTATCGTCACTATCTGAGAGCACGGAGGCTCAGGCTATCTATGACGAAAATAAAGACTCAGTACTCGATGGTAAGAAAGAGAAATTGGGTTCCGTGAACCAAGACGAAGAGAGCAATCCCAGTTATCTCGATATCCCTGCTTTTTTGAGGAGACAGGCCGATTGAAAAATGAAGAGAGCAGATTGAGGTGCCCATGTGTTATAATTAACGTAACTAACATCTGGAACGGTCAGGGAAATGATCAAGCAGAGAACCCTGAAGAATGCTATTAGAGCAACCGGCATTGGCTTGCATACCGGAGAAACAGTATTTTTAACTGTTAGGCCCGCCCCTGTAGATACCGGTATAGTATTCTGTCGACAAGATCTCGATCCAGTGGTTGAAATACCAGCCCGTGCGGAGAATGTTGGTAAAACAAATCTCTCTACTAGTTTGGTTAAAGACGGGGTTAAAGTTTCGACGGTGGAACATTTATTGTCGGCTTTTGCGGGTCTAGGTATTGACAATGCATTTGTTGATCTCACGTCTTCCGAAGTTCCTATTATGGATGGTAGTGCGGGTCCATTCGTTTTTCTCCTACAATCTGCTGGCATAGCACAACAGTGCCAGTCAAAAAAATTTATAAGAATAAAAGAAGAAATCGTAGTTTCGGATGGCGATAAGTGGGCAAGTTTTAAACCATTTCATGGCTTTAAAGTCTCATTTGCAATAGAGTTCCAGCATCCGATCTTTCAGGGTAAAATTAGTCGTTCCGAGATTGATTTTTCAACTACGTCTTTTGTTAAAGAGATTAGTCGCGCTAGAACTTTTGGATTCATGAAAGACGTTGAAGCTCTTCGTGAAAAAAATTTGGTGCTTGGCGGGAGTCTAGATAACGCTGTGGTCGTTGACGAGGATCGTGTGTTAAATGAAGACGGATTACGGTATGAAGATGAGTTTGTGAAGCACAAAATACTAGATGCTATCGGTGATCTTTATTTGCTTGGATATGGGCTAATTGGGGCGTTTCACGGATTTAAATCGGGACATGAGCTCAATAATCGATTGATTAGAAAGATTTTAGGAGCTACTGACGCTTGGGAGTTGGTTTCCTTAGAGGATTCCGAACTTTCACCTATTATCTTTCAACAGCCAATCACCTAAGTCGACTTTAGATTTGAATTTATTTGATATTTTTAGCAAGTCGATGCATAGCATTTTGTAATTTTTTATTTTTCAGAGTTGACGCATGCTGCGTGAGTAAGTTACTAGTCGACTCAGAAATGAGTTCGAGTTTTTCCTTGTTTCTACCAGCGCCTCGTGTGTCCGTGGTTCTAGATTGTATTAGTTTAACCCCGTTGACTTTAGGAAAATTGTCTAGTTTTTTTAATTTATTCAGAATGCCAGGTATTTCATATCGCATGTTAGTCGCCCAAATTGGCGAATCTGCGAAGGCTACCAGTAGGTCGTCTTTGATATTTGCTAATGTTATGTGATTAGTTAAGAATTCTGGCAAGACTGATTGGAATATTTTATTCAGTTGACTAAGTCTTTTTGCTTTCAGCCGCAATTGCCCAACAACTGAATTTTGATTCGCGGCTGTAACTATTGGTTTCGGTCTGTTGTCACTCATTAAGTTCCTTAAACGCCCCATCAAAAGGACACGGATGGTGGGCTTGATGCTCCGTATTTTTAGTTAGAGCTAAATTATATCTATTTGCTACAATACACTATATAAGATCAATGAGCATTATTTTCGCTAAATTTCGATATGGTAAATTCTTAAATGGCTATCAATTCTTCATCTTTCGTGCAAGGGATTTTGTCAAAAATTTTTGGTAGTAGCAATGACCGTACTCTCAAACGAGCGCGCAAGGTAGTTGGCGAGATTGCGAGTTTTGAGACTCAATTAAAAGCATTATCTAGCGATGATCTAAAAGGGAAAACCGAGTATTTTCGGGAAAAGTTTTTAAATGGAGATAGTTTAGATGTCCTCTTGCCGGAAGCCTTCGCGGTAGTCCGTGAGGTTAGTTGTCGAGTTTTAAACATGCGTCACTTTGATGAACAGATGATCGGAGGGATGATGCTACATGAAGGAAAAATTGCAGAAATGCGCACTGGAGAGGGTAAAACTCTGGCAGCGACGCTGCCAGTATATCTAAATGCGTTGTCTGGTAAATCTGTGCACGTAGTTACCGTTAATGATTATCTAGCTCAGCGCGATTCAGAATGGATGGGGAAACTATACAATGCGCTTGGGCTTTCTGTTGGGGTAATCGTTAGCGGCATGGAGCACCAGAATCGTAAAGCGGCTTACGCATGTGACATCACGTATGGGACAAACAATGAGTTCGGGTTTGATTACTTACGGGATAACATGAGCTTTAATTTCGAGCAGCAGGTCCAGCGTGACCTAACTTTTGCCGTGATAGATGAGGTCGATTCAATTTTAATTGATGAAGCTAGGACACCATTGATCATTTCCGGTCCAGCTGATGATCGTAGTGATATTTATACAAAAATAAATGATTTAGTAGCTGTTTTGGTGGCCCAAACCGATGACGACGAGACCGTAGATGTATTGAGTGACTATACTATTGATGAAAAGTCTAGACAAGTGTATCTAACTGAGAGTGGTCACGAGCACGTCGAGAGAATATTAATCGATGCTGGGCTTTTGGATACTAACGATAGTCTCTATAGCGCGAGTAATATTTCGTTAGTACATCATGTGTACGCCGCGATTAGAGCTCAGAGTTTGTTCCAGCGAGATGTTGATTATGTTATTCAAAATGGACAAGTTGTAATTGTTGACGAGTTTACCGGACGCACAATGCCAGGTCGACGTTGGTCTGATGGGTTGCACCAGGCAGTTGAAGCTAAAGAGGGTCTAGTTATTCAGGAAGAGAATCAGACACTAGCCTCTATTACCTATCAAAATTACTTCCGTCTCTATGATAACTTGTCTGGTATGACTGGGACTGCAGATACTGAAGCTCACGAGTTTCAAGAAATCTATAATTTGGAAGTTGTGGTGATCCCCACGCATAAAGCCATGATCAGAGAAGATTATGGAGATTTAGTTTATTTAAGTCAGACTGAAAAATTTCAGGCTATTTTGGAAGATATTCAAAATTGTGTTGAGAGAGGGCAACCAGTTCTTGTAGGTACAACGTCAATCGAAACATCAGAGTATCTCTCTAATTTACTTAAAAAGAATAAAATAAAACATGAAGTCTTAAATGCTAAGTTTCATGAACAAGAGGCCAGTATAATAGCTAATGCTGGTACTTCAGGAAGTGTCACCGTTGCTACTAATATGGCTGGTAGGGGTACAGATATAGTATTAGGAGGTAATCCTGATTTTGGTTCAAAGGAATTGGAAGAAGCTTCCAAGCTTTGTGATGTGAACTGGGAGCAGAGTCATCAGAATGTGTTGGACGCGGGAGGACTTCATATTATCGGCACCGAACGACATGAATCCCGTAGGATAGATAATCAACTGAGAGGACGCTCTGGTAGGCAGGGAGATGCCGGCTCTAGTCGCTTTTATTTATCGTTAGAAGATAGCTTGATGCGCATATTTGCATCTGAAAAAGTCTCAGGTCTCATGAAAAAATTGGGTATGGATGAAGGAGAGGCGATCGAGCATCCTTGGGTAAGTAAAGCTATCGAGAACGCGCAAAGAAAAGTTGAAGGAAGGAACTTTGATGTTCGTAAACAGCTACTAGAGTTTGATGATGTGGCGAATGATCAAAGAACGCATGTGTATGCTCAGCGACGAGAAATTATGCAGGCAGATAGTATAAGGGATATGATTTTACAAATACGCGACGATGTGGTGTCTGAATTAGTAGACAGACATTTAGTCTTGGGTGGTGATGGACGCGACTGGAACCTACAAGCACTGGCAAAAGGTCTCAAAAATGAAGTGAGTATCTATATAGAACCAGATGAATTTTTAAATATCCATGATCTATCATTGTTACGAGAAAAAATACTTGAAGGTGCTGAGGATGTCTTTATAAAGAAAGAAGAGATGGTCGGATATTCCGCTATTCGGGAGTTCGAGAAAAGTGCCATGCTTCAGGTTTTAGATACTAACTGGAAAGAACACCTGGCGGCTATGGATCACTTGCGACAAGGAATACATTTGCGAGGGTTCGCTCAAAAGAACCCAAAACAAGAGTACAAGCGTGAAGCATTTGAAATGTTTTCTGTGATGCTCGATCAAATCAAGCGCTCCATCACTAAGATAATATGTGGGTTGCAGATTTCTACAGGTGACCAGCTCGTGCAAACCCAGCGAAAGGAACTAGAGCTTTCTGAGGAAAATTACCAGCGAGCAGATCATAGTGAATTTAAAAACTTTGAAAAGTCTGGGGTTTCTCCGTCAAGTTCAGATAAACCTTTTGTCCGAAAGGGGCAAAAAATAGGGCGCAATGACTTGTGCCCATGCGGCTCCCAGAAAAAGTATAAACTCTGTCACGGCAAGACCTGAGGAAAGTATGGTGTTGATACTATGAGCTTTGAGCTTTCGAAAAAAATTTTACCAGTGAAAGGAATTCGGCTAGGTACTGCTGCGAGTGGAGAGCGTTACGAAAACAGGGATGATCTGCTGGTTGTGGAGGTGTCAGAGGGGGCGTCTAGTGCTGCAGTATTTACTAGGAACGTGTTTTGTGCAGCTCCCGTTATTATTGCACGTCGTCATATGGAGACTATGGCTCCGAGATATCTCATAGTAAACGCGGGGAATGCAAATGCTGGGACAGGTATTGCTGGTGAGAAAGATTGCAGAAAAATCTGCGATTATTTAGCGAAAGAAGTTGGTTGGCCAGTTGAAGCCATACTTCCGTTTTCTACCGGTGTCATTGGACAGTTAATTGATACTGACCGGATCGGTGGAGCGATAAATGACTGTCTTTCGGCTCTGTCGGAAAATAACTGGGCCGCGGCGGGTAGAGCAATTATGACTACCGATACTTGTTTAAAAGCAAGAAGCGCAACTATCGAAGTTAACGGAGCGCTGGCAACAGTTACTGGTATTGCAAAAGGTAGCGGCATGATTAAACCGGACATGGCAACTATGTTGGCTTTCGTGGCTACGGATGCGGCTGTTTCCCCTGAGATGGTTCAATTAATTTGTGAGGAAGCGGCGAACGTAAGTTTTAATCGGATTACAGTGGATGGCGATACATCTACTAACGACGCTTTTGTTTTAATGGCGACAGGGGCGCGACAAAATAAGAATATATTAAAAGATGGTGATGAATTTCGAAAGTTGGCCGCGACGATATGTATGGTTTGCACAGAGTTAGCGAAGGATATCGTGCGAGACGGCGAGGGCGCAACTAAATTTGTTACGATTACCGTTTATGGCGAAGCAGAAGAAGAGAGGAGCCGAGTAGCTTACGCTGTGGCAGAGTCCCCCTTAGTTAAAACAGCATTGTTTGCTTCAGATGCAAATTGGGGTCGCATACTAGCTGCAGTCGGACGGTCAATTGATCGTACGACTCGATTGGAGGACATCGATATTAATGTTTCTGGGGTGCCACTTGTGAAAAATGGACAGCCTGTGCTATCAAAAAGCAGCGATGCTATTGATCAGCTTTTTGCGCAAAGCGAAATAGAGTTTTCTATCCATTTAGATGATGGCGCTTCCAGTACTTCGGTTTGGACGTGTGATTACTCTTACGAGTATATACGCATAAATGCTGAGTATCGTACTTAGGAATTTTTGCTGTTTCTACTTAATCTTTGTTTGCTAAAGTAGTTAGAATTAGTTAGAGAGGACGCATTTTGCGAAGAGTAGTTTCGGTAGTCGTAGGTATAGTTCGGGGCCCTTTCCGAGATATTTTACTCAGCAAAAGAAAACCTGAAGCTATTGAAGCGGGTCTCTGGGAGTTCCCTGGTGGGAAAATCGAGCGCGGAGAATTGCCTTTGCAGGCGCTTACCAGAGAGTTATGTGAAGAAGTCGGCGTGATGCCTTCGGTGGCAGTGCCAACTTTGGACTATAGCTATGCTCACGAACACTATGATCTGCATATTTTCGTTTATGACGTACTAAAATGGACTGGGAATGTGCGGTCGCGAGAAGGGCAAGAGATCCGTTGGGTAAATAGTTCTGAACTAAAAAGGTACGATATGCCCTTGCCAAATCGGCAGATAAAGATTGCGGCAATACTTCCTCGCCACTCACTAGTTACTGCACCTTTCGTGGGTGAGGAAGAGGCGTACCTAAAAAGAATTGAATTATGTCTTATAGGCGGGGTGCGTTTAATTCAATTCAGACCAAAAATCTCAGATAAAATTTTACTTTTGAAATTAGCAAAAAGAGTGAGTTTTTTGTGCAAAAAATTCGATGCGCTGGCGATGTTGAATGTCGCAATGTTCGCTGACCAATTTCAGGAATTAGCGCAATACTTTGATGGAGTTCATTTTCCATCGCGAGAATTATTAAGGTTGAGTAAAAGACCGGTGCCAAGATCTATCTTGATAAGCGCTTCGTGCCATAACCAAACGGAACTTTTGAAAGCACAAGAAGTTGGTCTCGACTTTGTTTATTTATCGCCAGTTTTATCACCTGGTTCGTATTCCGCTTCTACATATTTGGGGTGGGATAGGTCAGCTGATCTAGTGAAGTGCTCAGAACTCCCCACATATGGCTTGGGTGGTATGACGGCATCAAATATCTCTAAAGCATGTAAGGCTGGTTTACACGGTATTAGTATGGTGTCCGAACTCTGGGATTCCAAAGATCCTGGTTACACAGTGGGCGAGATTGAGAGAGAGTTATTCGCTTTCCGTGTATGATTTTCTAGCTTGTAATACCACAATGTTCAATGAAGAATTCGATATTTTCGTCAGATTTTGTGGGTTTTATTTTTGTCGAGCTGTGAACATAGAATCGGACCGTAAACCTATGTTTGCCGCCGCTAATTTCAGGGAAAATAGATCCCTCCTTAGGCAAGTGGATTCTTAGAAGGTAGTATTTTGCGTTAGTATTAAGTGTTTCTTGGTAAAATCCGTTGGTCGCGGTTGCATTTGATACTTGCCCGCTTTCTCGCACAACCCGTAAAACAAGGTTGCTTGCCCATAGAATTGGTCGGAGGTCTTCCATCCATTCATTTAGTTGTGTTGTTCTTTCCACTTCTCTTTTATTTATCCAGTAGTATAGCCGAGGAATATCAAAATGGCAGGCTCCTCCCGACATTCCTAATCGGTGTCTGACCTGTGTGGCGAGCTCGTCTTTCTGGATCAGATTACCTGGTTGATAGTCTCTTATTCGCAGGAAATTCAAGCCTTCATTCATTTCAGATAACAATTTAGTGAGGCTTTTACTATCGACATTGGGATTTCCCGACAGCTGTTTAAAAGAAGATGTGATGATTTCTAGTTCTTGTATCAAATCTTTTTTGATATCGATGCGCTGGATAAAGTCACATACCTCTATCATCTGGATTAACGCCATTCTTGAGCTATCACAGGATTTTTCATCAATATTGTTCTGTATTTCAGAAAAAAATTGCTCAAGCCTAAGAAAGTTTCGTGTTTTTTCGTTCAAGGGGAGCTCGTAAGAGGTGAGATCCGGCTGCAAAGAAAAGGGTTTACGGATAGTCATCACAAATTTTACTAATTATTTGCATTAAATAAATCTTGATAAGTTTCATGGAGTAATTGAACTTGATCATTTAGTTGTGACGTGGGTCCATTATTTATGATGATATCATCTGCAATTACGAGTCTATCTTCCCTACTTGCCTGAGCTTTCATAATAGCAACTACTGTTTCATTAGCAAGTCGATCCCTCGAAATCACTCTTTCCATCTGAATTTTTTCGTCGCAATCTACCACTAGAATTCTGTCAAAAATACTTTTATCAGTACTCTCTGCGATCAATGGTACTGAGAGCAGGCAATAACTTTTATTTACCCGTGAGATTTGTAATCTCATTTCGTTTCTAACTTTTGGGTGCACGATTTGTTCTAGAACTTTTCGTTTAGCGGGTTGCGAAAACACTATATTTTTGATCTTTGGCCTGTCTAGTTCCCCGGAATCAGTTAAGATATCTTCTCCGAATTCTGCGACAATTGCCCGCAAGGCTGGCTGATTTTTTTTAACTACATCTTTTGCAATGATGTCTGCATCTATCACTGGTATAGCGAATAATTCGTGGAACAAATTGCATACTGTTGTCTTGCCTGACCCGATCCCACCAGTTACACCGATGACAAACGTGGGGCTCGTATGTGTTACATGCTTGGTCAAATCATCACCTAAATTGTTTATAAAGTCGTTTGCTGAGATTACAACACATTTCCCTGCAACCGAAAGATATTTTTGGTGTCAGGTATCTGTACTCAGATTTTAGTTCATGAATTTAGTTTTTCTGCATCAATGTCTAGCGCATCTATTAGAGCATTTAGATCGCTTGGCAAGCGGCTCACAAAAGACCATTTTTTACCTTTTTCGGGGAATATGAACTCGAGCCTTTTAGCATGGAGAGCTTGCCTGGAGAAGGTAGAGACGATCTCCCTAAGTGAAGCGGTTGGATTTTTTGGTATATGTGGTCGAGCTCCGTAGGTCGTATCGCCTAGAATTGGATGGCCTATAGACGCCATATGCACCCTGATCTGATGGGTGCGACCAGTTTCCAGTTGCACTTCGAGTAAAGTATGAGCTCTATATTTTTTTAGTATGCGAAAATTAGTCTTCGCGTATCTTCCCGAATCACTTACCTTCATTCTGGTGCGAACTATATTGTCTCGACGAATATTTGCCTCCACGCTACCGCCAGACACCATAACGCCGTTAACGACGGCCAGATAAATCCTACTGATCGCTCTTTTTTGAAGTATTTTTGACAGGAACGTATAACTTTGGATATTGCGCGCAACAAGAAGTAAGCCCGAGGTATTTTTGTCTATGCGATGTATCAGACCACCCCGAGGCAAATGTTGTAATTCTGGGAACTCATTGATAATACCATTTAGAAGAGTTCTGTCAGGGTTACCAGCGCCAGGGTGGACTACTATCCCTGAGGGTTTATTTACCACTATAAAGTCTTGATTTTCAGCGATAAGATCAAAGTCAACCTTTTGCGGTAACATTTTCTGGTCATTGCGTATTTCGTGGGGAACTTCTAGTTCAATCTTATCGCCACTTTTAACTTTTGTACTTGGTTTTGCAGCGGCTCCATTTAGTCGTAAAGTATTACCGTCGATGCACTTTTTTAGGACCGTCCTTGAGTATTCGGCGTAGAGCTCGCATGCCGCATGATCTAATCTGGACCCACTTAGATGTTCTGGGATTGCGCTGGCCTGTATTTCAACAATTTTAGTTTCATTACTTCTGTTCATGCTATCTGACATTAATATAATATTAATCACTATAATATTTTATCTGTGCGATTTTGTATCGAATAAGCTAAAATTCTGTTTAAATCGTGTTTTAACCAATAGAAAATTAATTTTTTAAGCGTGTTTTATCAAGTATGCAAATTACAACTACAGAAGCTTTTCGATCTTTTAGTGTTTTACTGTTAATTATTGGGATCTCCGGGTGCGGGTATTTTCAAAGTCAGTCGGATAGAGATCGAGAGGAGGGTAAGTGGCCTGAAGAAAGGCTATACAGAATGGCCAAGGAAAAGCTAGATTTTGGTTCTTGTACTGGCGCCATTGAATATTACGAAAAACTTCAAGCTAGATACCCTTTCGGTATTTACACGCAGCAGTCTCAGATCGAGCTCGCTTTTTGTTATTACCGGACAGATGATCCCAACATGGCAATGGTGACTATCGATAGGTTCATTAAATTATACCCTTCCCACCCAAATATGGCTTATGCCTTCTACTTGCGAGGACTGATCAACTTTGGTCGAGGTAGAGGCCTCATTGATCGTTGGTTGCCGAAAGATGGCTCGCAGCGAGATCCAGGATTATCTTTGGAATCCTTTAACGATTTTAGTGAAGTAGTGAAAAGCTTTCCAGAGAGTATTTATGTGACGGATGCGCGTCTACGAATGAGATTTTTACGGAATCAACTGGCTCAGCATGAGGTTAATGTCGCGAATTATTACATGCGGAGAGGAGCGTACGTCGCATCCGCTAATCGAGCACGATATGTTGTAGAGAAATACCAGCAGACCCCTTCAGTGCCAGAGGCTCTAGTTCTACTAGCTAAATCTTATAAAATACTTGAATTAAATGATTTGGCAGACGATGCATTAAAAGTTTTAGAGCTTAATTATCCTAACCATGTGAGGGTAGAAGAGGTTAAGCAAACCGAGGTACAGTAGTAACTTTTCAAAGTTCACTATACTTTGAGGTGATAGGAAATCTTCTATCGCGCCCGAAAGCTCGTTTAGTGATCCGTACACCTGGCGCCGATTGTCGTCTCTTGTGTTCGCTTTTGTCTACCAGTCGTGCGATTCTTTCTACGACTTGCTTTTCAAACCCTCTTTGGATTATTTCGTTTGGAGTAAAGTCCTTTTCAATATACAGCTCAAGTATCTCATCGAGTATTTCGTAAGGCGGTAGAGAGTCAGAGTCTTTTTGGTTTGGTGCCAATTCAGCCGAAGGTGCTCTCTCAATAACATTAGTCGGTATTACGTATGAACGAGAATTTCGCCATTTGGCGAGTGAGTAAACCAAGGTTTTGTTCAGATCTTTTAAAGGGGCAAAACCGCCCACCATATCTCCATATAGAGTCGAATAACCAACTGCAGCTTCACTTTTATTACTGGTGGTAATGACCATAAAACCGGACGAATTTGATTCTGCCATAAGGAGCACACCTCGACTACGAGCTTGAATATTCTCTCCAGTTATTCCATCCGTCTTATTAGGTCCAGCAAGTGTGAGAGTAGTTTCAAATGACTTCACTATATCCTCGATTGAGATCACAGAGAAATCACAGCCGAGTAGCGTGGCTTCTTCTTCAGCATCATTTATGCTCATTTCTGCCGTAAATTTGGAAGGCATAGAGATTGCTCTTACTCTCTCAGCGCCCAGCGCATCAACAGCAATAGCTAATGATAGTGCGGAGTCAATACCGCCTGATAATCCGATAATACATCCCGTGAAACTGTTTTTATTTACGTAATCTTTCAATCCTAGGACTAGAGATTTATAGATTGACTCCTCACTACTCGGGAGGTTATTGATTTTAGCTGTGAAAAGTATTTCATTTTGATGTTTTTTTAGTTCAACTAAAAAAAGAGTTTCAACATGAGATTCTTCTTGTCCCACGACAGTTCCCGCTTTATCTACTACAAAGGATCCACCATCAAACACTAATTCGTCCTGACCTCCAATTGTATTTAAATACATGATCGGCAGGTTGCTAGAAATTGCAGCTATTTTTAGAGCAGCTTTTCTATCATCGATTTTGTCGCTATGAAAAGGTGATGCATTAATATTACAAATTACTTCAGCTCCCTTGTTAGCTAAGTCTTGAGCGCTCAGAGGATTCCAGATATCTTCACAGATACTTAACCCAAGTTTGAAGCCGCAGATATTAGTGACGCAAGGCTCCTCTCCTGGCGTAAAGTAGCGTTTCTCGTCGAACACAGAATAATTTGGAAGTTCCCGCTTACGATAGCGTGAGATTATTTTCCCTCCATATAAAACCGCACAACTGTTGTAAATTTTTTTGTCATCTATTTCTGGGTAGCCCAAGATTACATATAACCGACCAGTATTTCGAGCGATTTTAAACAACGAGTTTTCAACCTGCTCGTATAGATTGGGGCGCAATAAAAGATCTTCAGGAGGGTATCCTGTAATGGCCAGCTCAGGAAAGACAACCACATCAGCCGCTAATTCAGACTCTGCACGCTTACAACTTTCGATAATTTTCTGAGTATTTGCCGAGATATCTCCCACACACAAATTAACCTGTGCTAGTACTACATTTAAGGTTTCTGACATACGGGCACCTTGGCGGAGAACTGTCGCGTGAACATTAGAGCTGACTTACTTAATAGCTTTTGCCATAGCCGACCCCATTTCGGCAGGAGATTTAACAGTAATTACTCCTGCTTTATCAAGCGCTTTAAATTTATCGTCAGCGGTTCCCTTGCCACCTGAAATTATTGCTCCAGCATGGCCCATACGTTTACCCGGAGGCGCGGTAACACCTGCGATATATCCAACCACCGGTTTTGAAACATGTTCTCCTATATACTCGGCTGCTTCTTCCTCTGCGGTTCCGCCAATTTCCCCAACCATGATTATACCTTCAGTTTCTGGGTCTTCTTGGAATAGCTCGATACAGTCTATAAAGTTCATTCCGTGGATAGGATCCCCTCCTATTCCTACACATGTACTTTGTCCGAGTCCTTCAGACGTTGTCTGATGCACTGCCTCATAGGTGAGAGTTCCCGACCGTGACACTATACCAATTTTTCCACTCATGTGGATCGCTGCTGGCATGATTCCAATTTTGCATTGACCCGGAGTTATCAAACCTGGGCAATTGGGTCCTATTAGTCTGATACTTTTATCCCTTCCTATGCTGTCTTTGACTCTTAGCATATCCAGTACTGGTATTCCTTCGGTGATACAGGCAATAATTTTGATTCCAGCTTCTACGGCTTCTACGATAGCATCTGCGGCAAATGGGGGAGGGACGAAGATAATTGATGCATCAGCGCCGGTAGCCGCCACTCCATTAGCAACTGTATCGAAAATTGGCCGGTCTAAATGAGTGTCTCCCCCACGATTTGGGGTCACGCCGCCAACTATTTTCGTACCGTAAGCTATTGCTTGTTCTGCATGAAACGTGCCCTGCTTTCCGGTAAAACCTTGAACTAAAACCTTAGTATCCTTGTTTACTAAAATTGACATTATTTTTTTTCTCCCACGGCTGTCACGGCTTTTGTGGCAGCATCTGCTAAATTTTCGGCACTAATAATTGCCAGACCACTTGCAGCTAACATTTCCTTTCCTTCGTTTACGTTAGTTCCTTCAAGTCTCACAATCACCGGAACTTTTACTCCAACTTCTTTTACAGCAGTGATGATTCCTTCTGCAATTAGATCACATCGAACGATTCCACCAAATATGTTTACAAGTATAGCCTCGACTTTTTTGTCAGACACTATGATTTTAAAAGCTTCTGCTACGCGTTCGGCTGTGGTACCCCCACCCACGTCAAGAAAATTAGCGGGTCGCCCGCCGGTTAGCTTAATGATATCCATTGTAGCCATGGCCAGCCCCGCACCGTTTACCATACAGGCTATATTTCCATCCAGAGTCACATAATTAAGATCAAATTCGGCGGCTTGCCGTTCTTTCAAATCCTCTTGCGACGGGTCCCTCCATTCTGAGATCTCTTGTCGGTACAGCGCGTTATCGTCTACGTTAATTTTGGCATCGATAGCACATAGTGATTCGTCTTCCAGTATTGCTAATGGGTTTATTTCCACTAGGCTAAGATCTTTTTCTACGAATAGCTGATACAGACCGCGCAAAATGACCTGAAGTCCCTTGATTTGAGCAGGCTTCAGTCCCAATGAAAATCCCATTTGACGACACTGAAAGTCTTGGATGCCTAAGCCAGGTTCAACGCTGAAGGTGATAATTTTTTCCGGCGTCTTTGCTGCTACTTCCTCTATATCCATTCCTCCAGCGAGAGAGCCCATAAATGTTACAAGCCGCGTGCCTCGATCAACTACCGCACCGAGATAAAGTTCTTTCGCTATGTCAGCTGCTGCTGCTATCAGAACGCAGTTGACGGGCTGTCCGTCTGGAGCAGATTGAGTCGTAATGAGTTGTGACCCGATTAGTCGATCGGCAGTTTCTTTAACTTCGTTTATGTCCTTTGTGAATTTCACTCCACCGGCTTTACCCCTGCCGCCGGCGTGAACTTGAGCTTTTACCAGCCAGGCATCTCCCCCGAGGTTTTTTGCATTTTTGACTGCTTCAGAGCCATCACGGGCTATCATGCCATCCTGAACGGGTATTCCGTATTCTGCGAATAGTTGCTTGGCCTGATACTCATGTAAGTTCATTTATGTTATCTCCGTTTTTGTTTTGGACTGCCTTGCTCGATATTAAATGGGCGTTGAAATTTCTGGGATCATCCGTACTTGTGTATTGCTAGATAAAAGTGACAATATAGTATCTTTAGATATGCGTAACAATAGTGTAAGTATGGCAATTTCGGGACAATTTGTCATTTGAATTATTTTACTAGGATGAGACGTTTTTAGGTATGTATAAATGGCAATTCGTTTAGTTTTTATAATTATGTTCGCACTGAGTTGTGTCTTTTTGATACGAAAATATAAAGCTATGCGGAGTCAAAAAACTAGGAACATTACAGAGCCTAAGATACTCGCTTGCGCTGACTGTGGAGTTTATGTTCCGGAATCGGATGCCGTCAGGCGCCATGGTCGGGTATATTGCAGCAGTATGCACGCTGAAAATCATGAAGTTTAAAATCAGGCCATTGACAGTGATCGAATCGATGATCCTGTTGGGCGCTGCTGCGTTAGCGGCTCATTTCCTGATTTTATACCTTTAGGTTGTTATTCTCCCTGATTTGATGCGGACAAAAGAACTATTAATTGGCGGAAAATTTTTGGGTTAGCGGCTACTATGTTGCCAGACTCTAAGTGAGTCTCCCTCCCTGTGATATCTGCTACAAGACCTCCAGACTCCTGCACTAGCAGGGCGCCTGCTGCTAGGTCCCATTCCTTCAGGTCATATTCCCAATAGCCGTCTAGTCTTCCGCAAGCTACATATGCTAGGTCAAGCGCTGCCGATCCGGAGCGACGAATATCAGCACTGAGCCCCAAGATTTTAGAGAATCCATTGAGGTACTCAAATAAACGTTGTTTTTCCCTAACTGGAAAACCGGTAGCAAGCAATGCTGAATCAAGTTCTTGGTTGACACTAACTCGTATTTTTTGCCCGTTGATCTGCGCACCTTCCCCGCGAGACGCAGTAAACAACTCATCTTTTATAGGATCGTAAATTATCGCTTGATCAAGTCTGCCTTTTATTCGCAGTGCGATTGAAATGGCATAGTGAGGATATCCACGAATAAAATTAAGCGTGCCATCGAGAGGATCAATCAGCCATGTGTAGTCGGATTTGCCAGATTCGCCTGACTCTTCTGCTAAAATAGCGTGGGTTGGATAAGCTTGCGAAAGAGTCTCTATTATTGCATTTTCCGCTTCCACGTCTACTTGCGTCACATAATCGCGGAGACCTTTTCGGCTGATGCGCAGATCATATAGGCGATTTTGCGCTCTAGAGATTATTACGCCCGCTCTGCGCGCTGCGCGGATCGCGATATTTAACATTGGGTGCATAGTTTGAAGCCACGTGAATAAAAATTTTATTTTACCTTATTTAAAAGGCATCATTATTGAAATACTTTTTAGGGGTGTCGTTTGAGGAGTTTAGCATGCGATTGCAAGATTTAGAGATAATTTTAATCGAACCGAGTCATCCGGGCAATATTGGTGCGGCCGCTCGTGCCATGAAGGTTATGGGCTTAAGTAATTTAATTCTTGTTAATCCGGTTAGTTTCCCTGATAAAGAAGCGAATGCTCGAGCAGTGGGCGCCGTTGATGTACTAGAAAAAGCGAGAATCTGTACATCTTTGGAATCAGCGACTGAAGGCTTATCTTATGTCTATGGAACGACTGCTCGGGCAAGACAGATGGGCGCGCCGGTAGTCTCGCCTCGTGTGGCTGCGAGAGATATAGTAGCAGGTCGAGGCCGTGTAGCGGTCGTTTTTGGAAGAGAGCAAGCAGGGTTGAAGAATAGCGAGTTAGATTTTTGTCAAAAATCAATCCGTATTCCTACTCAAAAAAACTTCAAATCCCTGAACTTGGGACAGGCAGTTCAGATCCTGTCTTATGAACTACGGATGGCTTACTTAGAGTCGGGTGAAATTTCAGAAGAGGCTAGGGAAGGTGAACGCGATCAGTTAGTTTCCGCCGATCAGGTACTGGGCCTAAAAAAACATCTCTTGTCTGTAATGGAACAGGTTGAATATTTTGATCCAAATCATCCAAAGTTGTTGGAACGCAGGCTTGCGCGGTTTATCAATAGTGCTGGAGTGAGACACAGCGAGTTACAAATCGCCCGAGGCTTTTTATCTGCCATAGAAAATAAGCTTTCAAAAAGAAAATAACTACTATTAACTAATTTTCGAGCTCGGCGAAAATAGAGTTTTGGTATTTTACTTGTCCACTACCCGGCACTATTTCGCCTATTTCAAAAACTTTTTCTCCTAAGTCGGTCAGCATATTAGAAATATTTTTACTGTCCGATTTATCCACTATTACGACTAGTCCAATTCCGCAATTAAAAGTACTTAGCATGTCCGAATTTATGATTCTTCCATTATTCTTTAGCCAAGAAAAAATGGGCTGGGGAGACCAGGTATTTAAGTCTATGTTGGCATCGAGATTCCCAGGTAAAATTCTCGGGACGTTTTTAGTGAGTCCGCCGCCGGTAATGTGCGCTATACCTTTAATATTTTTTGTTTTAATGATATCCAGTATGGGTTTCACATATATTCGGGTGGGTTTTAGTAGAGTGGCGCCTATCGAGTTGCCGTCAATTTTTTCTGAGGGGGAGGTGTTAGTATGTTCAAGAATTTTGTGCACAAGTGAGTAGCCGTTTGAGTGCACTCCGTTCGATGCAAGTCCGAGAATCGTGTCGCCTGCAGCAACTCCAGTTGAGTCTATCAGGCTTCCTCTCTCTACGGCACCTACACAAAATCCCGCCAAATCGTAGTGTCCGGGAGCATACATATTTGGCATTTCAGCCGTTTCGCCTCCAAGAAGCGAGGCGCCAGCTAATTTACAACCATCTACTACACCGTTAAGAATTGATTGGCCGATTTCAAGAGACAGGTTTCCTGTAGCAAAATAGTCTAAAAACCAGAGTGGTTCAGCGCCTTGTACAATAATATCATTAACGCACATCGCGACAAGATCAATTCCTATCGTTTCGTGCCGGTTAAGTTCAATTGCTAAAAGTAATTTAGTTCCTACACCGTCGGTTGCAGAGACTAAGATAGGGTCCTGGTAACCACTTTGCTTTAGATCGAAGAGCCCGCCAAACCCACCAAGAGTTCCTAGGGAGCCTGGTCGGGCAGTGCTAGATGCCAAAGGTGTTATATTCGTTACAAATTTTTCGCCACGCTCCACATCTACGCCTGCATCGCTATACGAAAGGTTTGTGTCATTTTTTTTCATAATATTTTCGATTATTTACTAGTGAGCCTTAATTTTCTAGAGTTATTTCAGCACTTAACTAATCATATAGTAGCGTGTTCAACGAATTTTGGCTGCAGAAAAAATCATATAATATATTGCGGCCCACTATTCATTGTTTCGCCGTGTAGAAAGAGTTTACTATGCCATGCTGAATAAGCTTCTCCTGCCAGTATATCTATTAGGCAGTATTTTGGGAGACCTAGAAATTGTATTATCATGGCAAAACGCATTTTAAAGTCAAAACTGATTACGGATTTAGGTGATGCATGTCACAAGTCGATTTAGCTGATTCTGATAAATGGTTATGGGGCATAGGCACCGTTTGTTTTTTTGTAATAGTGTATTTCGCCTCGCCTGTTCTTACACCGTTTTTACTGAGCTTGGTCTTGGCGTATTTGGCAGATCCGTTTGTAACTTGGCTGGAAGGTATGAGAATACCGCGAACGCTCGGAGTTCTCGTTGCTTTTGGTTTTTTACTTCTAATTTTCGTGTTCAGCCTTGCGGTGATGATACCTATTTTATGGGGCGAAATACGTGGGTTGCTTATGGCAATGCCCGATGTGGTTGATATGGCACAGTCCGTCATTATTAAGCCCATTGCAGCAAGCTTGAGCTTAGAGTTTTCTGGTTTAAGTCGAGAGGTTTTAAGAGATACGTTTATATCGCATTGGAGAGAGCTTGGCTCGGTGACAAATTCAGTAGTCGCAGAATTAGGACGCTCTAGCCGATATATTTTGACTATGCTGGGGTACGGAATACTAGTACCGGTTGTTACTTTTTATTTACTTCGGGATTGGAATAAACTGATTCAGAGCTTAGAACAGCTGGTTCCTGAAAGGCAAGTTTATATAGTGCGGTCGGTTGTAACAGATATAGACGTTGTATTATCTGAGTTTTTGAGAGGACAGCTTTTGATCATGATATTGCTTGGTCTCTTTTATGGTTTAGCTTTGAGGACCATCGGTTTGGAATACGCACTAATTGTTGGCTTTGTTGCTGGCGTTGTAAGTTTCATTCCTTATTTTGGCCCGGCTGTGGGTGTTTTACTGGCGAGTCTTATAGCTTTAGGACAAGCGGAACAGGTTTGGCTATTTTTAGGCATTTTGATCGTTTTTGGACTAGGACAACTTTTAGAGTCAATTGTACTATCCCCTGTTTTTGTTGGAGATAAAATTGGACTTCATCCAGTTTGGGTTATATTAGTGGTGATAGTTGGCGGGCATCTCTTTGGTTTTATTGGAATTCTATTGGCCTTACCGGTAGGTGCTGTTGCGAGAGTACTCCTGAGTTATTCTATTAATCGAACTCGCTTTGGATCCTCCTCTACGAAATCTCTGTAGTGATTAGCTTAGTCTCCCAATTGACACTCAATCTTTTTAGTGCAGACCATTTTGCGTTTGGAGATTTTATTAAAGGTGAAAACGGAGAGGCTATTGTTACATTGGAAAATTGGCTAGAGCAAAGCGAGCCTTTGTCTTTCTGCGTTTGGGGTAGTCAAGGTACCGGGAAAACTCACCTACTCCAGGCCGCGGTTCGACAAATTAATCAATCTGGTTTGAGAGCGATTTATCTCCCAGTGAAGCAGGTGGAGGGAGATATCCGGCGAGCTATTGAAGGTCTAGAGGCTATGGATTTAATTGCCTTAGACGACATTGAGTCTTTTTATGGGACTGAAGCTGAGAATGCGTTATTTAATCTTTACAATCGAATGAAAGAAAAAGAGGGTAAGATTTTGTTTTCGTCACATATGAAGCCAGGCGGTGTGAACTCATCGCTCCCAGATTTAACGTCCCGATTGAACGCTGGCTTTGTGTATAAGCTGTACGAATTAGCTGAGGATCAAAAGGCTTTGTTTCTGATCAGCATGGCAGAGCGCAGGGGGCTGAAGCTTGAGCGTCCAGTTGTGGATTTCATAATGCGGACCTTTAAGCGTGATATGAATTCTTTGTGTGTCATTTTAAATTTGTTAGATAGTGCTTCTCTGCAATATGGACGTGCACTAACAGTGCCTTTTGCGAAAGAAATTCTTAGTTCTGTTGAGCAAGAGGGTTAATTTTAATTTTTGTTAAATAGCCAGCTTTTGGACGACTTCCGCGAGTCTCCTACCTTGTGTGCGAGCTATCAAACACTCGTGTTCGCTTAGCTCGTATTCGTTTTTCGATCCGGCTACGTGACTTGCCCCATAAGGAGTACCCCCAGTTTTGGTCTCGCTCAAGGCTTGTTCGCTATAAGGAATTCCCATGGCAAGCATTCCATGGTGTAAAAGCGGGACTAACATAGAAAGTAATGTTGACTCTTGCCCGCCATGGAGAGTTGCGCTCGAGGTAAATACAGTTGCAGGTTTGCCAATTAGCTGTCCGGAGATCCAGATATCGGTTGTTGATTCAAAAAATGCTTTTAACGGTGATGCAATTGTTCCAAAACGAGTAGGAGACCCTAAGGCTAGCGCATCGCATTCGATTAGATCACTTTTTGTGACATAAGGTGGTCCGTTTTCCGGAACAGCAGAGTCACCATTTTCTGTGAGCGACGGGACTGTTCTCATTACTACGCTTACGTCAGGCACTTCAGCTACACCGAAACGGATCTCTCTTGCTAGGGATGCAGTTTTCCCTCCACGACTGTAGTAAAGGATTAATACCTTCAATTTCATATGGGCTCGTTGTCGAGAAAATCAATTAGGTTTGTAACTGGTCTGCCCACTACTCCAGCGTTCTCGCTGTAGATGATAGGCCGCTCCATGAGGTGTGGGTGAGTCGCTAGAATATTAACCACATCGCAATCGGGAGAATTTTCGTCAAGCCCACTTTCGATCCAAGCTAATTCCTTATGCCTGACGATTTCTATAGGACGCATTTTTAATACATTTAATAGCTTAGTTATTTCATTTTTACTTAAGGGGTCTTGAAGGTAATTTATCACCTCCACCACTATTTCTTTGTCGCGCAAGATTTCCATAGCAGCATTTGATTTCGAGCAATTAGTATTATGTAAAATTTTTAAAGTCACGATTTTTTAGAGTTCCTTCAGGAAAGAGACAACATTATTCAAATCAATTTCCAGCTTTTCGCTGTTGCGTCGGGATTTATACTCTGCCTTTCCTGTTGCTAGACTTCGTTCGCCAATAACTAGTATATGCGGAACGCCTATTAATTCTAGATTTGTTAGCATCGCCCCCATTCTGTCGTCCTTGTCATATAGCAACACGTCGATTCCATTTTCTAAGATAGTTGCGTAAAGCGATCGCACTTTTTGAGACAGTTCTGGTGACTTATGCATATTGATAGGCGCTATTGCACAGAAAAATGGGGCAATACTTTCTGGCCAGACTATACCCTTATTGTCATGACTTTGCTCAATACTAGCCGCCACTATACGAGATACGCCTAAGCCATAACACCCCATCGTCATTGCGACAGATTTTCCGTTCTTATCAAGAACCTGAGCTTTCATTGCAGTGCTGTATTTAGTCCCCAACTGAAAGATATGTCCGACTTCAATCCCGCGTTTTATTTCTAGTATCCCTTGCTTATCGGGACTAATATCGCCCACCACGACTTCTCGAAGATCGCTAACCTGCGGTAAGTCGGCGTCCCGATTCCAGTTGACTCCAGTTAAGTGATAGCCTGACTCATTCGCGCCGCAAGTGAAGTCTTCCAAAACCGCAGCATCTTGATCTACGATGATTTCGCATTTAAGGCCTATTGGTCCTATAGAGCCGGGTCCGCAGCCGATTAATTCATGTATTTCTTTTTCTGACGCAAATTGTAGCGGTTTTGCGACGGTCGCCAATTTTTGCGCCTTGATTTCGTTTAGTTCGTGATCCCCTCTTAATACTAGGGCAATCAATTTCTCATTTATGCCTTTGATTATTAGGGTTTTGAGACACTGCTTTTCGGGGATGCCCAGGAACACACTTATGTCTTGAATGGAGTGCTTGTTTGGAGTAGCGATTTTCGCCATTGTTGCGCTAGGGGTAGCGGCTATTTGCTTCTCTATAATAACGGGAGCCATTTCAACATTTGCGGCGTAGTCGCTATCAGAACTGAACGCTATTCGGTCCTCGCCAGAATCTGCTAACACGTGGAATTCGTGTGATTTTGATCCTCCAATGTTGCCAGTATCAGCAATAACGGCGCGGTACTTAAGACCAACTTTATCAAAAATATTACAGTATGCTTCGTACATTTGATTGTAGGTTTGTTCTAAACATTCAGTATCAATGTGGAATGAATAAGCGTCCTTCATTAAAAATTCTCGAGCGCGCATGATTCCGAAACGTGGTCTGATTTCGTCCCTAAACTTAGTTTGAAATTGGTAAAAAGCGCAAGGGAGTTGCTTATAGCTCTTAAGTTCTCCACGCGCCAGAGATGTTATTATTTCTTCATGAGTCGGCCCCAAGCAAAAGGGACGGTCATGCCTATCTTTTATTCGCAATAACTCAGGCCCGTAGTCCATCCATCTGCCTGATTCTTCCCATAGTTCGCCTGGCTGCACTCCCGGCATGAGTAATTCTTGCGCGCCTATGGCATCCATTTCTTTTCGAATAATGGATTCTACCTTCCGAAGCACTTTAAGCCCTAGTGGTAACCAAGTGTAGATGCCGGACGCTACTTGCCTCACAAGCCCAGCCCTTATCATTAGTTGATGGCTAGTGATGTCGGCATCGGCTGGTGCTTCTCTTAGAGTGGGTATTAAAAAATTTGTTATTTTCATGTCTTAGTACTACTTATCATCGAGATTAATTATGACTCTAACTCGGAAATTTTGATTTATACCGGCAGTTGCCAGTTTTTTTGATGTAATTGTTATATTTTTAGATTTCATCTTAAAACGTACCATTATGCTTGACTATAGGGGATAATGTCATTAGGTTACCCGCTCCGAAGGATTTCCCCACGATGCATCGGTAGTATTCAACTAAATCCGATAATTACGCATCGAAAAGTGGTCTAGGACTTGAGATTGTAACTAATTTTTTTATAAGTACCCGTGCAGGCGCGTCATTTTCGATGTGCTGCAAATAACTAAAGGGTTAAGGTGAGGTAAATTGAGTAAGCAATTGCGAGGCGCAGAAATATTTGTTAAGGCGCTAGCTGACGAAGGTGTTGAGTTTTTGTTCGGATACCCTGGTGGGGCCGTCTTGCATCTTTATGACGAGATATTCAAGCAGGATACGATAAAACACGTGTTGGTTCGTCACGAACAAGGAGCTACTCATGCGGCTGATGGGTATGCGCGCGCTACAGGTAAACCAGGTGTAGTGCTGGTCACCTCTGGGCCTGGCGCGACTAATGCTGTCACGGGTATAGCAACCGCTCACATGGATTCGATTCCGATGGTGGTCTTTACTGGGCAGGTTTCAACCGCTTTGATAGGTAACGACGCGTTCCAAGAAGTTGATAGCGTGGGCATTACGAGACCATGCGTGAAGCATAATTTCTTAGTCCAGAGAGTAGAAGACTTAGCGATTATTATCAAGAAAGCCTTTTTTGTTGCGTCGAGCGGAAGACCTGGGCCAGTCGTTGTAGACATACCCAAAGACGTTACGGCGGCGTTAACAGCATATGAATACCCCGAACGGGTTGAAATGCGATCATATAAACCAACCACCCAAGGGCATGCAGGACAAATAAAGCGAGCGGCCGAATTATTACTTAGTGCGAAGAAGCCGATGATATACAGTGGCGGTGGCGCCATTATTGGGGATGCCTCCCGCGAACTAACAGAGTTTTGTAGACTACTCGGTTATCCGGTTACAAATACACTCATGGGATTAGGTGCGTATCCTGGATCCGACCCTCAATTCGTTGGTATGCTAGGTATGCATGGGACCTATGAGGCTAATATGGCGATGCATCATTGTGATGTTTTGATTGCGATTGGCGCTAGGTTCGATGACCGAGTCACCGGTGACTTAGAAAAATTTTGCCCCGAGGCAAAAATTATTCATATTGATATTGATCCTGCGTCTATTGCCAAAAATGTATCGGTTGATGTCCCGATTGTAGGCGCGGTTTCCAATGTGTTAAAAGATTTGATTGATGTCATTAAGGCTACAGGTCACAAAGTTGTTGAGCGCCATAGCGATGATTGGTGGCGCCAAATCGATAAATGGCGCGAGATTAAATGTTTGGATTATGATCAGAGTAGTGCGCTTATAAAGCCACAGTCAGTGATAGAATCCCTGTATCGAGTCACCAAAGGAGATGCTTACGTGACCTCTGACGTCGGTCAGCATCAAATGTGGGCAGCTCAGTATTATCCTTTTGATCAGCCGCGTCGTTGGATTAATTCGGGAGGTCTCGGCACGATGGGTTTCGGTTTGCCATCGGCTATGGGTGTCCAGCTGGCATTTCCCGATGCAACTGTCGCGTGTGTGACTGGGGAGGCAAGCTTTCAGATGTGCATACAGGAGCTGTCTACGTGTTTGCAGTACAGACTTCCGATAAAAATAGTCAGCCTAAATAATCGTTATCTGGGGATGGTGAGACAGTGGCAGGAGTTTTTTTACGAATCCAGATATTCTCATTCTTATAGTGACGCCCTGCCAGATTTTGTGAAGTTAGCTGAGAGTTACGGACATATAGGAATGCGTATAGATAGTCCCGCAGATGTTGATACTGCGCTCGATGAAGCATTTGCCATGACAGATCGCCTTGTGGTGATGGATTTTATCACCGATCAAACAGAAAATGTGTACCCGATGATCGCTGCGGGGAAAGGGCAGCACGAAATGCACTTGGCGCCGAATGATAGAGAGTTGGCGTGATAGAGCAACATACGATATCTATTCTTTTAGAGAATGAGGCTGGATCGCTCTCTCGAGTTTCCGGATTATTCTCTGCCCGTGCCTATAATATAGAAAGCCTGTCCGTGGCGCCCACAGAGGATCCTAGTGTCTCGAGAATGACGGTTGTCACAGCAGGTTCGCCCGCAATTATTGAGCAGATCATCAAACAACTGAATAAGCTCGTTGACGTCATCAAACTTGTCGATCTGAACGATGGTGCGCGAATTGAAAGAGAGCTTTTGCTTATAAAGCTGCATTGTTCGAAGCCTGACAAACGCTCTGAATTCAAGAGATTGGCTGACATATTTTCGGGTGAGATAGTAGATATAACTGAGGATAGTTATACCATTCAAATTACAGGGCTCCCAAGCCGAATCGACGAATTCATTCAGGCTGCAGGATCCCGAAATGTCATAGAGCTTGTTCGTTCCGGCGTGCTAGGTCTACAAATTGGTAATCGTTCTTTGACGATCTAATTATATTCTTAAGATAATCATCAGTATATTTAGTAGGAAAAATTATTATGGCTTTAAATATCTATTACGATAAAGATGCAGATCTATCCTTAATTCAGGCTAAAAAGGTTGCGATAATTGGCTACGGTTCACAAGGTCACGCGCATGCTAATAACCTGAAGGACTCAGGTGTTGATATCGTAGTCGGACTGAGACAAAGTTCTTCTTCTTGGAATAAGGCTAAAGAATCTGGATTAGAAGTAGCTACTGTTGAAGATGCGACTACTGAGGCTGATGTGATAATGATTTTGGCGCCTGATGAAACTCAGGCAGACCTATACCATGACTCTATAGAGCCAAATATTAAGTCAGGGGCTACATTGGCGTTCGCACACGGTTTCAACATACATTTTGGTCAAATTTCACCTAGAGACGATCTAGATGTCATTATGATAGCGCCCAAAGGACCCGGTCATTTAGTCCGGTCTACATATTCTGAGGGCGGCGGCGTCCCTAGTTTAATAGCAATACATCAGGACGCGTCTGGAAGCGCTAAAAATATTGCTCTGTCTTATGCTTCGGCAAATGGTGGGGCTAGAGCCGGAGTTATAGAAACCAGCTTCAAGGAAGAAACAGAAACGGACTTATTTGGGGAACAGTCTGTGCTATGTGGTGGTGTTACGGCGTTAATTCAAGCAGGTTTCGAAACATTAGTGGAAGCGGGCTATGCGCCCGAAATGGCGTATTTTGAGTGTTTGCATGAAGTCAAATTGATTGTCGATCTTATTTATGAGGGAGGCATTGCAAATATGAGGTATTCGATTTCTAACACCGCTGAGTATGGTGATTTCACAAGAGGTCCGCGCATTGTTACGGATGAAACTAAAGAAGAAATGAAGAAGATTTTGTCTGAGATCCAGAATGGTGAATTTGCTAGAGAATGGATAGGTGAGAACAAAACAGGAGTTTCCGTACTTAAGGCGAAACGACGAATTTCCAACCAGCATGAAATAGAAGAAGTAGGAGCTAGACTTAGAGGCATGATGCCATGGATTGGAAACAATAAATTAGTGGATAAAGATAAAAACTAGTTCGAAAAAGTAGAAAAATCAGCTAATTTTTTTGTTAAATTAGGTGCGACGTACGTATAGTTGAATAGTTTTTTGAGAACGTTGCTCGGTCATTATTGAAAGAGGTGCAATATGCGTATGATAAGATCTCGCTCTGGTACCGAAGATGCTAAGCCGGATACTAGCGAGGCTTCGAGTCGTCGTCGTGCTGGTATTTACTTACTTCCAAATCTCTTTACCACAGGGGCCTTGTTCGCAGGTTATTACGGGATAGTGGCCGCTATAAATAGTCGTTTTGAAGCAGCGGCTATCGCGGTTTTCGTGGCGATGATTTTAGATGGAATAGATGGTCGTATTGCTCGGTTGACTAACACACAAAGCGAGTTTGGAGCGCATTATGATAGTCTTTCTGATGTGGTCTCCTTTGGCTTAGCTCCTAGTATTATCGTTTATGAATGGGCGTTATATGGTCTGGGCAAATTAGGTTGGCTCGCTGCTTTTATGTACACAGCTGGCGCAGCGTTGAGGTTGGCTCGATTTAATTCTCAAAGTGAGAATAGTGATGATCGGTTTTTCCAAGGGTTGCCAAGCCCTGCTGCTGCAGCCGTTATAGGCGCAACAGTCTGGCTATCTCAGAGCTTCATAACGCCAAATGTGACAGGGGTAGCCTTGGGTGCAATGCTGATTACTATTTTCATGGCTTTACTGATGGTGAGTAACCTTCCTTATTATAGTTTCAAGGATCTGGATCTAAGGAATAGGGTTCCTTTCGTGTCTATTCTTGCAATAGTCATGGCTTTTGTACTTGTTTCGATCGAGCCTGCCACCGTTTTGTTTTGTATTTTTTCTGCCTATGCGTTTTCTGGTGTCGTATTGAAATTGAAAGATAAAATCTCTAGTTAAAGTCATCGTTTGAGGCATATTGATGCTAACAAAAAGAAGTTGGACAAAGCTAAATATTCTGTCTGCTCTTGGCATCAAGCCTTTAGTTCTCAGGAAAAACAGGCAAGTTCCTCTGCATGTTCTATCTTGTAATAATAAGACTGCGGGTAATGTAAAAATTTGTGTGATTCAAATTAGGAATGAGAGTGATAGGGTTGTCCTTAAGAAGTTTTACAGTATCTTAGAAGATGCGATGAGGACGATTAATTTTGAAATACAGTTAGAACAATTTGTGCTCTCTTCTCCTCGCGCGCTGGCCTCTAATGAAAGTTGCGGTAGTGAGTTGGTAGGCCTGATAAAAAGTATCCGACCAGGAGCAGTACTTATTTCTGACGACTCTATAGCCAGCCACTTGTTTATCGATAATCGGAAAAAATTTGATCTCGGTGAGATTTGTGTGCTGGATGACTTAGATATTCCGGTCGTCGAGTTTTGTGCGCCGAGTATTTTATTGAGAGATTTTAGAGAGAAACGACGTTTGTGGAAACAGCTAGTTCAACTTGAAGCGTTTTTGCTTGAGGCGCCGCGATGAGTGCAGCGGCTGTGAGATTGAATTGCAGCGTACGTGAAATGCTTGTATCAGATCTTTTTGCGGTATCAGTCATTGAAGAGAGTTCTTACAGCTTCCCATGGTCGCGACGCATCTTGGCCGATTGTTTGCGATCCAATTATATTTGTCGTGTTATAGAGTACGAAAATACCCTTTTAGGGTATGCGATTATGTCCTGTGCTGCTGGAGAAGCCCATATTTTAAATATTTGTGTAGATCCCGCGTTTAGATCAAAGGGTATAGGTACCGTGTTGGTATCCTATCTACTTAATAATGCGGAATTGGCCGGAGCACAGTCAATTTTCCTAGAAGTCAGACCATCTAATCTGAGTGCGTTGAAACTGTATGAATCACTTGGCTTTAAGCAGGTGGCTACTCGAGAAAACTATTATCCTACGACGACTGGTCGTGAAGATGCGTTAGTTTTTAATAAAGTACTCGTCGTACAATAGAATATTAGGGTTGTGCCATTGAGCTTAAGTAGCTAACCTTAGCCTGTAACTGGTATCTAAGGAGCTAATAATGCTATCACCTCAATTTTCTAGAGTGGGTGCTCTAGGCACGTTAATTCTTGTTCTGTGCTTTTGTAGCAAAGTACATGCTCTTGATTCCTTTTTTTTGGAACTAGGCTCGATAGAGGGGGATGAGGAAGCTGAGAGATATGGCGGGGCTTTCCGCTACGCTCCTGAAAACAGATGGCTAGAGTCTAATAATTGGTATTTAAGTACTTATTTCGAGTTAGGGGTCTCCTACTGGGATGGAGAGTTGGGTACTGAAGGCGAAGATAGTTTGGTAGATTTCGGTCTCACACCCGTATTGCGTTACCAGAGGTCAGTTAATTCCAGCGCCCTTGCGCCATTTTTTGAATTTGGCACAGGAGTTCATGCGCATACAGAGACTGGTATCGGCGACAAGGATATCGACATTCCATTTTCTTTCGGTACTCATTTGGGAATAGGTGTGCGCTTTGGTCAGACGGGGCGATACGAGTTATTATATCGATTTCAGCATTTATCTAACGCAGGTCTCGGAGATGAAAATCCCGGACTTAATTTCCATACGATTCAGTTAGGTTATCACTTTTGATTTGGACATCTTGTCCTAGTCATATGAACGGAAAAATTTGGCATACTGAAGTGAATACAGACAAAGAGGTGATGAGGGTCTGTCAGCGTGACTAATAATTGTATTGATTAGCCTGCTGTTTGTTGAGATAGGTCGCGTTAGAGTATGAGAGTCGGATTATATTTGACAGGTGTCCTGCGGACTATGACTTGTAAAAATTCGCTAACTATACGTCATGTTTTTGCTTTAATTTTTCTTTTTGTTAGTGCAACGGGCTGTAATTATGACGATTCCAGTAAGATACGAGTTGGTATTCCCACCGCTCCTAGCAGTCTCGATCCCCGATTTGGTTCGGACGCCGTCTCAGTAAGACTACAACAACTTTTGCACCGTTCACTAGTTAAGTTTGATGACGAAATGCGACCTGTGCCGGATCTGGCTGCATGGGAAGTGATATCACCAGTGCATTATCGTTTCCGTTTAACACGAGAGCCGAAATTTAGTGATGGATCTAGGTTGCGGGCGCAAGATGTAGTTGCTACTTACCGCTCTTTATTAAAGACAGAGACCTTATCTCCTCATTTGGGAACGTTACAGAATATATTGTCACTAAGCGCGATTGATCTAAATACTGTAGATTTTCGCCTAAGGCAGGCCGACACTTTCTTTCCAACGACGCTCACAATTGGGATATTAAGCGAGCAAGACATTAATAGGATGCTACCTGCCCAGTCACAAAAGTCTTCTGGTCACTTTGAGGTCGTTAGCGTTAGCAATGGGGTGACCTCAATGCGAAGGCGAAAGGACGGAGTCATTTTTGAGTTTTTAGCCGTACCCGACACGAATGCACGCGCGCTTCGATTAATAGCGGGAGAAATAGATATCTTACAAGGAGATATTTCTCCTGATATTTATGATTATTTACTAGAACAAAGAAACTTAACAGGCATGCGAGCGAGAGGTACCACTTTTTCATATCTAGGTTTTAATCTCTCTGAGGGGGTTTCAGCGGAGATCAAACTTCGTCGTGCCGTCGCGTTAGCCATTAATCGGGAGGAAATATTGAAGTTCTTATTTCACGATACCGCTAGATTGGCATCTGCGATATTTCCCCCGGAGCATTGGGCAGGCAGTAGTTCTCTGCCGAAGACTAAGTTTGATCCCCAGAGTGCACGAATTCTAGTGAGTCAATTAGAGGAGAAATATGGATCAATTTCGCTGAGTTATAAGACTTCGACTAATAAATTCCGTCAACGAATTGCTGCGGTGATACAGAGTCAATTAGCAGATGTAGGTATAGATTTAGAAATCGAAAGACTCGATTTTGCAACGTTAATGCTCGATATTACAAAAGGTGACTTTCAGACCTATAGTCTCTCTTGGGTTGGATTAAATTCTCCAGATATATTCCGTCAAATTTTTCACAGTGGAGCAATGCCCCCCGCCGGGAAAAATAGAGGACGATATCAAAGCACTATTGCGGACAGTTATATTGAGGCGGGCGAAAAAGCGTCTAGTGTATTGAGCCGCCAAAGTATTTATGAAAATCTTGAGTTACACCTTTTAAAAGAGCTTCCTTATTTCCCCTTATGGTTTGAGGATCAGCTGGCTATATGGAGTAATAGTATTACCGGTTACAAGGTAGATAGCACTGGAAGTTATTATGGCTTATTAGAGGTCGAAAAAATATGAGTGATAAAATATTTGTCGAGATTGATATTGCTAGGCAGTCTTTAGACTTATTCATGGGTCACACGCGTCGGTCGTATCTGGTGTCGACCGCTATAAATGGACCTGGTGAATTTCTGGGAAGTGAATGCACTCCAAGGGGGAGGCATGCTGTTGCGGAAATGATAGGAAATGGTTTAGCCCTAAATACTGTACTTGTCGGCAGAAAAGTAACGGGCGAAATCTATGATAATGGTCTAGCGAAAAAATACCCCGAACGAGATTGGATATTAACTCGCGTGATTTGGCTGAAGGGGTTGGAGGCGGGTAAGAATCTAGGGGGCGACTGTGATACACAGAGCCGCCATATTTACATTCACGGAACGCCAGACGAGTCTGGCCTAGGCAGGGTGGGTTCGCACGGTTGTATTAGAATGGCAAGTCGAGACATTGTAGAACTTTATGACTCTATTTCACTAAACACACTCATTACTATTTTGACGTAAATATACGGTTATTTAACGCAATCTTGGGAACGAAGTAATTAGGCAATGAAAAACAAAATAATTTTTTTAGTCCGCCTATTCTTAACGACTATTTTAGTTCTCCTGTCCGTAGTAACGGCCGTCTTTTTTTTAATACATTTAGTTCCGGGCGACCCTGTCCTGACAATATTAGGTGAAAATGCGGGATTAAAAGAGATTGATGGACTGAGGCAAGAACTCGGCTTACATTTGCCGATTTATGAGCAATGGTCTAATTATGTGGCAAACGTCTTCAGTTTTGATTTTGGAGAGTCGTTTTATTATCACCTACCAGTCGCACCTATCATTTTTGAGAGATTTTTGTCGACCTTGTTACTAGCTGCCACGTCGTTTTTGGTAGCAATGTCAGTCGGGATTCCTCTCGGTATAGTCGCGGCACTGAGGTATCGTCAGAGCTGGGATGGATTCGCGACTTTACTTGCGTTATTAGGTGTGTCGGTCCCTAATTTTGTACTGGGTCCGTTATTAATTTTATGCTTTTCGGTCCAATTCCAATTACTGCCGATTGGCAGCAAAGAAGGGCTTATGTCGTTAGTGTTACCCTCTCTTACCCTAGGCTTATCTTTCGCCGCAATTTTAACAAGAATGAGTAGAGCCTCTGTCCTCGATGTGTTGAACGAGGCATTTATAACAACAGCGAGAGCAAAAGGGATTTCTGAATTTCGCGTAGTTTTTCACCATATTTTACGGAATGCGGTCTTACCAATTCTAACGACTCTAGGGCTTCAAATCGGCGTGCTTTTAGGTGGGGCAGTAATTACGGAAGCAATTTTTAGTTGGCCGGGTTTGGGTTCACTTCTAGTAGATTCTATTGATCGGCGAGACTATCAAATGTTACAGGCTTGCGTTTTAGTAGTTAGTTTTACTTATGTTGGCATTAATACCCTTACCGACGCACTTTATTGCTTTCTCGACCCTCGGATAAGAAAATCTGCATGAATATATCATCACTAATTATTGTCGCGTTTAGCGCATTATGGATTGTGTTGTTGATTATTTTCCCAACCGATCTGGAGAGAATCATTTTGATAAATTTAGGAAATATTTTAGAGAGACCCAGTCACGAGTATATGCTCGGGACAGATGATCTGGGTCGCGACATCTTTGCAAGACTGATTTCGGGGGTTAGATTATCTCTGTTTGTAGCATTTGTGGTAGTCGCTTTCACAAGTATTTTTGGCACGATGTATGGGATTTTTGCCGCATGGTTTGGGGGAGGAGCAGAGATACTTCTCGTAAAAATTATTGACATATTTTTGGCATTTCCCGGAATTCTTCTTGCTATAGCGCTTACGGGTATTCTAGGCGGTGGTGTGCAAAATATAATAATTGCCCTATGTTCCGTAGGCTGGGTAGGGTTCGCTAGATTGGCTCGCGCGCAAACCCTCAAAGTAAAGAGTTTAGATCATTTGATGGCAGCAAAGGCGTTAGGCACGAGGATCCCGAAAGTTATTTCGAAGCACGTACTGCCACTATTAGCGGGTCCGTTGATTGTAGAGGTTACGTTCTCTTTTGCTGCAGTTATTCTGTCTGAAGCAGGGCTGTCATTTTTAGGTTTAGGGATTATTGAGCCAATGCCGTCGCTCGGAGGCATGATAAGAGACGGGGCACTTTATTTACTTATAGCGCCCCATTATATTATTGTTACTGGTTTAGCGCTCATGAGTTTAGTTATTACTCTTAACTTGTTAGGCGACAAGTTGCGTGATTATTGGGACTCGAAATCTGTTTAGTGTTTTTTTAGTAGATAATTTCAGCTACTCGGCGATAAGGATTAGTAGACTTGCAGCTAGGACCTATGATTGTTGATATAGACTCCGTCCGGCTGACAGAGGAGGAGTCTGATTATTTGAAACATCCATTTGTGGGTGGTGTCATTTTATTTTCGAAAAACTACTCATGTATTGACGAGTTAGTCACTCTAATCAAGCAAATTAAAAGTCTCCGTCAGCCAAGTCTTTTGGTTTTTGTTGATCAAGAAGGTGGCCGAGTACAGCGCTTTAGGCATGGTTTTACTGAACTGCCGGCCTTGGGATCGCTTGGTTCTTACTATGAAGGAAGCCCCCTCAAAGCTGCACGCATTGTTAGAGAATGTGGATGGATAATGGCGACAGAGATGAAGGCTATCGGCGTGGACGTCAGCTTTGCGCCGGTCCTAGATACATTTAATGACGAAAGTGAAATAATCGGAGATAGATCGTTTCATGCGAATCCTGATGTAATCTGTGCCCTAGCTAGAATATATGTGTCCGCTATGCATGCTTGTGGGATGCATTCAGTAGGTAAGCATTTTCCAGGGCACGGCGGTGTTATGGGCGACTCCCATATTGATTTGCCAGTCGATAATAGGACGTTGGACGAAATAGATCAGGCGGATCTAATACCATTTAAGTTTATGGCCTCAGTAGGAATTTCTGGCTTTATGGCTGCCCACATTATATTCCCGCTTATTGACCATACTTCTGTGGCAGGGTTTTCTAATTATTGGCTTCAAAAAATTCTTAGAGAGAAAGTAGGTTTTAATGGTGTGATATTTAGTGACGATCTCAGTATGGAGGGTGCGGCTGTTTCTAACTCATACTTCACTCGTGCGGATCTCGCGTTGTCCGCAGGGTGCGACGCTTTGATCGTTTGTAATAATAAGGATGGTATTTTTGAAATACTTGATAACTACTTAAAGTTACAGACTCTTAGTTGTATGAAGTCGCTCGAAGCGATTCGCGGGCCGAGTTGTGAAATATCTCAAGATATTTTGCGTTCAACTTCGCAATGGAAAAGCGCCGCAGGCCGCATAGCCGACTTTATCTCCAAGAGCGCCAGTTGAAGGACATTTAGTTTCTTTGAACATGCTTTAATATGTAGTTAGATGTTACTATCCTTGATTAACACGGCTCCTGTTATGGAATCAGGGTCAAAAATGGGATTTTATTGTTATGTCCAATCTTTCTCTGAGCACGATATACAGTTTTCTAAATACTGAATCTTGGATTCTCCAGCTGACAGTGATCCTGATGTTGACAGTCATTGCAGATTTTGCCCAGAGTCGAATTTTGCACAAAATTAATGCGCAGTTAGCGAATACTGAAAATTACTGGGACGATGCCCTTGGGGAAGCAATGAGGGCGCCCGTTAGGGCAGTTATTTGGCTTTTAGGTGTCTCTTTTGGACTTACCGTTTTTCGATCTGAAGAATTAGAGACAGTTTTTGGGGTTGTTGATTCAGTAAGAGATGTCGGCGTTATTATTATATTTTCGTGGTTTATGGTTCGCTTTATTAAGAAAGCTGAGGAGTCGTATGTTGTCTCTTGCGAAACCGGTGGCAAGGAGGTTGATAGGACAACCGTTGATGCTGTCGCGAAACTCCTTCGATTATCGGTCTTTATCGTCAGTACGTTAGTAGCGCTGCAGACACTAGGGTTCAGCATATCTGGGGTTCTGGCTTTTGGGGGTGTCGGTGGTATAGCTGTTGGATTCGCAGCGAAAGATCTTTTGGCAAACTTTTTTGGTGGCCTCATGGTTTACTTAGATCGACCATTTAGCGTTGGGGACTGGATACGATCTCCAGATAGGGAGATCGAGGGTACAGTGGAATTAATAGGTTGGCGCTTGACGCTTATAAGAACGTTTGACAAAAGGCCCTTATACATTCCGAATTCCTTATTTAATCAAATAGTCGTTGAAAATCCATCGCGTATGACCAACAGACGAATTTTTGAAACGATAGGAATACGATACGAGGATGCATCGCTAATGGAACCTATTTCATCTGAGGTAAAAACGATGCTGTTAGAACATCCTGATATTGACACTGGTAAAACATTAATTGTTAACTTTAATAGCTTTGGAAGCTCATCTTTAGACTTTTTTGTTTATACTTTCACAAAAACAACTGACTGGGTTTTATTTCACGAGATTAAGCAAGATGTCATGGTAAAGATCCTGAAAATTATCGAGATGCAGGGAGCTGAATGTGCATACCCTACTTCGACTATTCATTTAGCCAAGGAGTTCCCTGCCTCCGTTTAAGGAAAGTAGTATGCGGATACCTTTCACAAAGATGCATGGATTAGGTAATGATTTTATCTTGATTGATTGTCGAGACGAATCATATTGCACTGACAAATTTGATATGGGTCTTATGGCTGACAGAAGGCTCGGGATTGGTTGCGATCAAATATTAATTTTAGGGCAACCCAAAAGCCGAGAAGCGAGCGCAAGCTATAAAATTTTTAACAGTGACGGCTCCCGTGCCGAACAGTGCGGCAATGGTTTGCGCTGTGTCGTTCAGTATTTGAAACGGCAAGGAGAGATCGAGACCAGTGCTGTCGTTGAGGTTGATAATGAATTGATTGATGCGACTGTTAGTGAAAATAGTCTGGTCACTGTGAAGATGCTGCCGCCAGACTTTTCCCTAACAGGCATCTCACTTGAGGTAGCTCGACAGGATAAGCACTATAATCAGGAAATAGGCGGGAAACAGCTTACGTTTGGCGCAGTCTCAATGGGAAATCCTCATGCGGTTATTAAAATAGACTCGATAAACGAAGTCAGTATCTCAGAGCTCGGTGCTGGTATGCAGGCATCTGGTATTTTTTCTAACGGAGTTAATGTTGGTTTTATGGAAGTTGTTTCTGATACTTGTATACATCTGAGAGTTTACGAGAGGGGAGTGGGGGAGACTCCAGCCTGTGGAACGGGTGCTTGTGCAGCGGCGGTGGTAGGTATTCTTTGGGGTGATTTGGCGCCCGGAAAAATTGATGTGATACTGCCGGGTGGTCATTTAGATATCGAATGGAACGGTGATATAGCTAGCGAGATTTACATGACCGGTCCGGCTCAATTTGTCTTTGAAGGCGTTATAGCGCTATGAAAATCAAGGATCGTCAATCGCGGCAAGATATCAGTGAAGAGAGTGTTTTGGAATATCTTAGTACTACACCGCTATTTTTCGAGCGTAATCTAGAAGTTTTAGAAGCAATACTCATTCCCCAAAAAAACGGATCGGTAGTCTCGTTAGCTGAACGTCAGGTTTCGGCGCTGCGTAAAAAGTATACTACCTTAGAAAACCAACTAGTTAGTTTGATTGAGCGAGCTGAAGTGAATCAAAGACTTAGCGAAAAGGTTCGAGCTATAATATTAAGTCTGCTAAAAACTACGAATGTTCACGACTGTTTGGTGGCATTCGAGCGATTTGTTATTGATGAATTTTCTGCCGCTGAGGCGGGTGCATTTGTGTTTATGGACGGTGCAACTATGGACTTTTTTGAGCGTGTAAAGATAGACGATTTGACGACCTTAGGTCTATTGGGTAAAGGTAGGCGGCCGGCTCTGGGACCTATTAGTGGCGAGCAACGACAGATTTTGTTTGGCTCTCGGCAAGACGAGAATTCTGCGGTTATTTTGCCTATGATTGGTTCTAGTTGGCACGGTTCAGTCGTAATAGTCTCTAATGATCCATCCCGGTACGAAGCCGGTATGGCAAGTGATTTTTTGGAATATCTGGGGCAAGTCTTAGTTTTAATTATTAATCGGATGCTTGATGCTAGCATCTCGGAATTAAATGACTGAAGACACCGATATTTTTTTCCACGAAAGAAAAGATTTTATCGATAATATTGCGACTAAGTCTTTTAATACTGTAGTCTCGTATCAGAGAGACATAAAATCATTTGTAGACTATCTAAGTAAAGAAAATATTCTCAGGCTGAATGATGTGAACTCGAAGTGGGTCCAGAAGTATGCCGCCACTTGTCATAAACAAGGACTGAGCGGCAGAACTATTGCCAGGCGTGTTTCTGCAGTGAAAGCATGGTTCCGGTATTTACTCAAAACTGGAGTCGTTAGCGAAAACCCTGTTGTAGGAATTAATGTGCCGAAAAACCGTCAGCGACTTCCTCGGGTACTAGACGTTGATCAAATGAATTCTTTACTTCGTGGGGACGCAAATTCGATTTATGATAAGCGTGATCTAGCGATGTGGGAACTTTTATATTCTAGTGGCTTGAGAGTGTCCGAACTAGTCTCTACGGATATCGCAGATGTTGATTTGGCTGCGCAGGAAATAAGAGTTCTTGGTAAAGGGAACAAACAGAGGGTAGTGCCTATTGGTAGGTTGGCTCTTGGTGCGATTGCTATATGGTTTTCTGTGCGCTCAACGTTCCAAACATCTGGGGATGAAGTAGCATGCTTTTTAACGCATAACGGCCGTCGTATGACTTCTCGTAATATACAGCTACGTTTGAGGCGCTGGGCCAAAAAGTTTGGGTCAGATGAAAGTGTACATCCTCATATGCTGCGACATTCTTTTGCGAGTCATATGCTTGAATCGTCGGGTGATCTGAGGGCTGTCCAAGAGCTATTGGGTCATTCTAATATCAGTACCACGCAGGTTTACACGCACTTGGATTTTCAACATTTAGCAAATGTTTATGATGCGTCACATCCCAGAGCTAAGAGACGCAGCAGCTAACTGGTAGAAGCACTCAAGGCTTGTACTACTTGGTGTATAATAATTCTTTTTGGTCTGGGAGTTAGATTGACTATGTTTCACGGGACTACTATTTTAAGTGTCCGAAGAGGAGCATCTGTGGTGATTGGTGGTGATGGTCAAGTGTCCATGGGTGATACAGTTTTGAAAGGTAATGCGCGTAAGGTTAGAAGGTTGTACCAAGATAAAGTGCTTGCAGGCTTTGCCGGAGGAACAGCAGATGCATTTACCTTATTCGAGCGATTCGAATCTAAATTGGAGGCACACAGTGGGAATTTGATGCGGGCTTCTGTTGAGTTGGCGAAAGATTGGCGTACTGACAGAATGTTGAGGCGCCTTGAGGCTATGTTAATAGTAGCTGACACCGAGCACTCTCTGATCGTTAGTGGTACGGGTGACGTGATCGAGCCAGAAAATGATATTTTAGCTATAGGTTCTGGAGGCTCTTATGCCCGCGCGTCTGCTCAAGCACTACTCACTGAGACGAGTCTTGAAGCGGAGGCTATTGTGCGGCGTTCTTTATTAATTGCTGGTGAGATTTGTGTGTATACAAATGATCGCCTTGTTTTAGAAAGTTTAAGCATTGGGAAGTAATTTTGGATCAAAAAAATAATCTTTCGCCGCAAGAAATCGTGACTCATCTGGATAAGCACATAGTTGGGCAAGAAGACGCTAAGCGCGCAGTAGCCATTGCTTTACGAAGTAGGTGGCGTCGCATGCAAGTTGACGAAAGCTTGCGAGAAGAAATCACTCCTAAAAATATTTTAATGATTGGTTCGACTGGAGTCGGCAAGACTGAGATCGCTCGGAGGCTAGCGAAACTCGTAGATGCGCCATTTATTAAAATAGAGGCTACTAAGTTTACTGAAGTTGGGTACGTAGGTAGAGATGTTGAGTCGATAATTAGAGATTTATCAGAAATTGCGGTGGATCTAGTTCGAAAAGAGGCGATTAAGGGTGTGCATACAAAAGCACTAGATGCTGTTGAAGAAAGAATATTAGACGCTCTATTGCCTTCTCAAATGGTGGGCGATAAGACTAATAGTGATGCTGTTAATTCCGATACCAGACAGAAGTTTAGAAAAATGCTGCGAGAGGGAAAGATTGAAGATAGAGAAATAGAGCTAGAAGTTGCCACCCCAAAGGTTGGTATGGAAATCATGACTCCCCCAGGGATGGAGGAGATGACATCTCAGCTAGAAGGAATATTCCAGAGTATCGGCTCAGGGAAAAGTCAAGCGAGGCGAGTGACCATAGCCGCGGCCCGCAAGATTCTGGTGGAAGAAGAGGCCAGCAAACTAATAAACGAGGATGAGATCAGGCTTTCGGCAATTACTAAGTTAGAACAAAATGGGATAGTTTTTATTGATGAAATTGACAAGGTGGCACGGCGTTCAGATTCCTCTGGCCCAGATATTTCCAGAGAGGGAGTTCAGCGCGATTTGTTGCCGCTAGTTGAAGGTTCTACAGTGACCACAAAATACGGACCGGTGAAAACAGATCATATTCTTTTCATTGCATCCGGAGCGTTTCATTTTTCTAAACCATCCGATCTCATCCCTGAATTGCAGGGAAGGCTCCCTAATAGAGTGGAACTCAAAACATTAAGTGTGGGTGACTTTGTAAGAATATTGACCGAGCCGGATGCTTCGTTATGTCGTCAATATACCGCACTTCTCGCTACTGAAAATGTCAACCTAAGTTTTTCGGACGATGCTATAGAAAAAATAGCTTATTTCGCTCATGATATAAATGAAAAAAGTGAAAATATAGGCGCGCGGCGTCTTTACACGGTAATGGAAAAGCTACTAGAGGCGGTCTCCTATACCGCGACTGATATGGGCGGACAAAGTATTTTGGTCGATGTCGATTACGTGCAAACTCATATCGGGCATTTGGTCGGGGACTCTGATCTATCGAAGTACATCCTTTAGATTATGTCTAAATATTACCCTACGAATATCGAACTGCGAAAAAAATCGCGTCTATTAGTGGTCACTTTTGAGACTAGCGAAAAGTTCCAATTATCTTGCGAGTTTTTGAGAGTGTTCTCTCCTTCTGCTGATGTTAAAGGGCATAGTCCGAGCCAAGCTGTACTACAGATTGGAAAGGAGGACGCAGAAATTACTGAGATTGAGCCGATAGGTAACTATGCGATCAGATTAATTTTTTCGGATGGGCATGACACGGGATTATATACTTGGGATTACCTTTACGAGTTAGGGTCTAAGATGGATCTATATTGGTCAAACTATTTAAATGCTCTCGATGCGGCTGGTCATGTGAGAAAGATCATATGACCGGAGGTAGAAATAGTATTAAAAAACCCCGCGATACTGACGGAGGATCGTTCGGGTTTGAGCAAGTATCTTTTGACGAGAAAGCTAGGCGTGTCCGAGATGTATTTAATTCCGTCTCGGCTAAGTATGATTTGATGAATGACGTGATGTCATTGGGTTTTCATCGGTGGTGGAAGACCTACGCGGTAGAAATACTTGAAATTGAGGCAAATCAAAAAGTATTAGATCTTGCGGCAGGTACAGCAGATATAGCCCACCGATTGCTTCGGGTTGGCTTAGAAAATCTGGAAGTTCATTGTAACGATATTAATTATGACATGTTGTCCAAAGGACGGGATCGAATGCTTGATAAAGGACTGCATAGGCCTTTGAAATATATTCAGTCAGATGGCGAAAACTTGCCGTATCAAAGTAATTTTTTTAATCGTTCAATCGTTAGCTTTGGGTTACGAAATATGAATCGAAAAGATGCTGCGCTAACAGAAATCTTCCGCGTTTTGGCTCCAAATGGCAAGCTTGTGATATTAGATTTTTCGCTAGTGAAGCCTCCAATAATGCGGAAATTACACCGACTATACACCTTACGTGCTCTACCTGTCTTGGGTAAGCTAGTGGCGGGAGATTCGGAGAGCTATAAGTATTTGGGCGAGTCAATAGAAGTACATCCTGATCAAGATGCGCTTGATTTTATGCTTATAAAGTCAGGATTTCGTGAGGTTAAACACTATAACTTAATGGGTGGTGTAGTTGCGGTCCACGTTGGTTGGAAGGTCTAACTGAGACTCTAGTTCAATGATTGAAATTGAAAGTTCTGTTTCTAGGCAAATCTCGAAACTTCTGCAAAAGTGCCTTGATATGGATGAAAGTTCTGACGAGGTTATTGTTGCGCTTAATAACAGTTGTCTGCACGTCCGAGTAGATCCTCCGGAATTGTTGATAGAAATAACATTTAGAAATGGTCAAATAGCTCTGAGATTCGCAAATACCAGAGAGCCAGATGTAACTGTTACCGGAAAGATCTCTGATTTTTTTATGCTCTTGAAGGCGCACATGGATAGCGCACCGCTGGCGTCCGGAACGGTTAATGTGGAGGGTGATCTAGGGGTTGCACAAAAGATCCAGTCATTATTCTCAAACCTGCAGATTGACCTCGAAAGTACTTTGTCTCGGTTTTTGAACCCCGTTCTTGCGCATCAAATATATTTGTTTATTTCTTCAGGTTCCTCAGGAATGGCTAAAAATTGTGAGAAGATGGAGAATGATCTAATCGATTATTTGCGGTATGAGTCTACTCTGATAGCGAAGAGAACAGAATTTAGAGACCTCAAGGGCGACATATCGAATCTTTGCGATCGATTAGAGAATTTTGAATCTCGTATAAATATCGCCAATAGGTAGTTGGGTTGAGTTAGATGAAAATAGGTCAAATATATCGAATTATTGGGATACAGCGCGTTTTAATTCGCCACGGATTCGATGAGCTGATTCTATCTATTCCCTATCTGACACCTATAAAGTTGGTCAGGTATTTACTACCTTGGAATTGGTTAGGCAGGACATATAAACCTCGAGGTGAACGGATTCGTTTGGTTTTAGAAGAGCTAGGCCCGATTTTTGTAAAGTTTGGGCAAATATTATCCACAAGGCGAGATCTGATTCCAGATGACATTGCGATAGAATTGCGCAATTTGCAAGATAACGTGGCAGCTTTTCCAGGGGAGGAAGCGGCTCGTATCGTAGAAGTTGCGCACGATAAGAAATTAGGCGATCTATTTCTAGACTTTGACAGAGAACCTCTTGCGTCAGCGTCCATAGCGCAAGTACATGCTGCACAGCTTCTGGATGGTAAGCAGGTTATTGTCAAAATTGTTAGACCAAACTTACTAAAGACTATACGACAAGACATTTCGTTAATGCGCGCCATAGCCACGATTGGCGAGCGTTACTGGGGTTTAGGCAAACAATTGAAGTTAAGCTTGATAGTGAGTGAGTTTGAAAAAACTATTTTAGACGAACTTGATATGATGCGAGAAGCCGCAAATGCTTCGCAACTTAGACGGAATCATGAGAACTCAGATATCTTATATGTCCCCCAGATTTATTGGCCGTTAACACGTCATGATGTTTTAGTTATGGAAAGAGTCGATGGGTTAAATATTAGTAACAGGGATAAACTGCTTTCGGCCGGCGTAGACTTAAAAACTTTAGCGGAACAAGGTATCGACTTGTTTTTTAGTCAGGTTTTTCGAGATAACTTTTTTCACGCTGACGTGCATCCAGGAAATATGTTCGTTATAGCTGATGAAGGCAACAGTAAGAGCAAGGTCGCACTCGTAGACTTCGGGATAATGGGTTCGTTAAGTGACTTTGATCAGAGGTATCTAGCAGAAAATTTTTCGGCATTTTTAGCGAAGGATTACCGCCGAGTAGCCCAATTACACGTGGAGTCAGGTTGGGTACCTTCTTCAACTAGGGTAGAGGAATTTGAATTTGCTATTCGAGCTGTCTGCGAGCCTATTTTTGACAGGCCACTTAAAGACGTCTCAGTTGGTGATTTATTATTACGTTTATTTCAGACAGCGCAACGTTTCGATATGGAGATTCTACCGCAATTACTTCTGTTACAGAAAACTCTAGTTAACATCGAGGGCATTGGACGTGAACTTTATCCGGAACTAGACCTATGGAATGCTGCAAAACCCTCGCTAGAAAACTTCATGCGCGATAGGATAGGGCTCAAGAGTATTATAAATTCTTTAGAAGAAAATTCTCAGCGTTGGGTGACGCAGTTGCCAGAAGTACCTACTGCTATTTTCGACCTACTAGAGCAGACTAGGGCTGGTCGGTTACAGATTAATACTTACGATTCAAGTCTAAAGACGATAAAGAACGAAATTCGGTTGTTACGCAAAAAGCTCACTTTTACTGTTGTTGGAGCATGTCTTGTATTGGCTGCCATGATCTTACATAGCTTTGGAGTTGGGCTTGAAAAAATATCTGGCTCTGTTTCTCTCTTCAATATTTTTATTGGCGGTTGTGGTGTTTTGGTGTTGACGATTGCGACGTTTGGTAGGCGCTGATAAGGCGTTAACAAGGGCGAGATAATCTTACTAGATTTTTACTCAAGTTCAATAAATGTCGAGCCAGTCATTTCTTCTGGAATAGGTATAGTCATAAGCGACAGCACCGTAGGTGCGATGTCAACTAGGCTTCCTTTCTGTACTTGTGCTTTGCGATTGCCCACATAGATGGCCGGCACCAAGTTGTTTGTATGCGCTGTGTGAGGAACATCCGAGGCTTCACTTGTCATTTGTTCTACATTCCCATGATCTGCAGTGATCAGCACATCGACATTATATGTTTTGCTTACTGCCAGTACCTTTCCTAAGCACTCGTCAAGTGCTTCTACTGCTTTTATGGCTGCGGGAAAATTACCGGTATGACCCACCATGTCCGCATTTGCGTAATTGCATATGATAGCGTCATATTTCTCACTAATTATCGCTTCAATTAATTTTTCGGTTACTTTATGCGCCGACATCTCGGGCTTTTCATCATAGGTAGTTACGTCAGGTGATGGCACTAGAATACGATCCTCACCTGTCGCCGGCACTTCAAGCCCTCCGTTAAAGAAAAAAGTTACGTGAGCATATTTTTCAGTTTCTGCTATTCGCAGTTGTTTGAGCCCATGATTGGAAATTACAGTCCCTAGGGAATTAGTTAGCTCAACCGGTTTATACAATACGGGGAGATTAAAATTCTTTTTGTACTCGGTCATCGTCACGAAATTTTCAGAATTTATTCGGCTTTTTCGTGTGAATCCTTTAAAGCCCTCTTGGCTGAAGGCCTCTGTAAGTTGTCGGGCCCTGTCGGCCCTAAAATTGGAAAAAATCACTAAATCTTCCGCATCTACCTGCACGTTGGATTTTCCTGTTTTGCAGATTAAGGTTGGCGAAACAAATTCATCACTTTCGCCGCGGCGATAAGCTTCTGTAATGGCATCAGTAGCGGACCGTTCATTAAACTTTCCTATACCTTCATTGATTAAATTATACGCTTCTTCTGTTCTATCCCAATTAGCATTTCGGTCCATTGAGTAAAACCGACCAATAAGCGATCCTATTCTGGCTTCGGGTATGTTCGAAAGATGATTTTCTAAATTTATGATAAAAGACTGGGCACTTTTTGGGGGCGTGTCTCGACCATCGAGACTCAAATGTAAGATTATTTCTTTAACGCCTTTTTTTGATGCGGCTTTTATTAGAGCGAGGATATGGTCCTGATGACTGTGGACACCCCCATTAGAAAGTAAACCAATGATATGCAGTTTTTTCTTTCGATACGTCAAATCCCTAAGTGAGTCGACTAGCACAATATTCTGATCGAATGTTCCGTTTTGGATTGCGTTGTTTATACGAGATAGATCTTGGTCTAGCAGTCGTCCTGCGCCCATATGCATATGACCAACTTCGGAATTTCCCATCTGACCGGCTGGTAGGCCAACATCTTCCCCAGAACACGCTAGGAGCGTACGTACCTCAGATTTCCATAGTTGGTCCCATACCGGGGTAGCCGCACAACTAATAGCATTATTATCGGCGGCCTCCCTGTGGCCCCATCCGTCAAGGATTACAAGTAGTATTGGATGTACAGTTTTTGACATTCTTAGACGCAACTACCGATTGAAGTTTTCTCACATATTATTTCTATCATAACAAAATTTTGTGGCGCACTCGCATTACTTTCCCTACACTTATGGGCCTAATAATATATTTGGCTCAATATGGAACAACTATCTGAATTTGTCATTAATCATTGGATATTAGTAACTTTATTTTGCGTAATGTCCAGTTTGCTACTGTCTAGCTTCCTCAACCAGGTGCCTAGCTTCACACCTGGTGATGCAATAATAGCGGTTAATAGAGGAGAGTGTTCAATTGTTGACGTTAGGTCTGTTGACCAGTTCAAAAAAGGACATATTGGTAACGCCATCAATTTGCCGTTGGCAGACATCGCGAATTCAGGTGAGCAACTTAAGAAACTTAAGAAGAAACGAGTTATTGCGTGTTGTGATGCGGGAAACTTGAGTAATGCGGCTGTCAAAGAGCTTAGAAAACAGGGCTTCACAGATGCTCTAATATTGAAAGGTGGGTTAAATGCTTGGAAAGCTTCTAATTACCCTTTAAAAGGGTCACGATGATGCTTACACGAGGATGGTAGTCATGACTAAGTCTTTTTCCGTAATGGTGGTAGGAGCAGGAGCATGGGGCACGGCTATTGCGTCAGTATTCGCGCGAGGAGGGAATGAGACATTTCTTTGGGATCGAGATAGGAGTACTATTAACTCGATCCAGTGTTCGGGTTCTCACCCAAAATTCTTTAAAGGTAAAAAATTAGACTCGGCTATAGAGTTAGTTTCTCAACTAGGGAACGAGTTAAGTATCGACTATATTATTTTTGTAGTGCCGTTTCAGAAACTACGAAGCGCAATGGTGACGATTCATGAGAGTGGAGTGCAGTTTAGTGGAGTGGTTTGTGCAAGCAAAGGATTGGAATTAGTGTCCAACGCACTTGCCCACCAAATAGCTAGTGACGTGTTCGGGGCATCGGTTCCATTTGCGCAAATTTCTGGGCCGAATTTCGCGTCCGAGGTGTTTGATGAAAAACCTGCGGCGGTCGCTGTTGGCGGAAGTACTGGCGATATTGCCAAAGTGATTAGTGAAATGATGTCCGGAGACCGCTTTAGGCCGTATGCAACGGGGGATATGATAGGAGTAGAAATTGGGGGTGCGCTAAAGAATATTATAGCAATTGCTGCTGGTATATCTGATGGTATGGATTTAGGAAGTAATGCGAGGGCTGCTATAATCACTAGGGGGCTTGGCGAAATAGCTAGGTTTGGCGAGGCATCAGGCGCCGACCCTCTAACTTTTATGGGATTATCAGGTATGGGTGATCTGGTTCTGACTTGTACTGACGACCAGTCTAGAAACCGTAGGTTCGGGAAGGCTTTGGCCAGAGTCGGCGCGGTTGAAAGCGCGAAAAATGAGGTTGGTGAGCTAGTGGAAGGCGTCTCCACGGCGTTAGCGGTTCATGATATGGCCTTAAGATTGGGGATAGAACTGCCGCTTATTTCTCAAGTTGCTGCAATTTTAAATGGTGATAGTTCGCCGGAAGAAGCGGTACGCGAACTACTGGCGCGAGAACTGGTCTCAGAACATGATTGAAAAAGATTTATTCTATTTTGGTGGCTGGTGAAAGTTATTTTGCCTCCATGCTTCGTAAATAGTTATTGCCACGGCATTAGATAGGTTTAGACTTCGGCTTTCGTTAACCATTGGAATTTTGAGTATTTTTTTTGTGTCCATCGTGTCCAGGAGTGATTGTGGAAGCCCTCTAGTTTCAGGACCAAAAAGTAAGATACTTTTTTCCGTAAACTGCGCCTCATTTACCATTAATTTGCCTCGAGTTGATATACTAAAAACATTAGTCATTGAAAATTTTTCTAGAAATTGGTCGAATGATTCGTGGACTTGAAGATTCACGTATTCACTATAGTCTAGACTTGCTCTTTTAAGTTTTTTATCGCTTATGTCGAAGCCTATTGGCTTTATCAGATGAAGACGAGAGCCCGTATTAGCGCAAAGGCGTATAATGTTTCCAGTATTCGGAGGTATTTCTGGTTCGTAAAGCACTACTTCGAACAATGTTTTGCTCCATAAGGCGAAAAAAATATGAAAATAAGCGATCCCAAAAAAAAGCAGCTTTCTATGGATTTCTGTGGATTGAGCCTTAGTTCGCCACTTGTTCTGCTTTCTGGGTGCGTTGGATTTGGAGAAGAGTATACACGCGTAGAGGGGTTCTCCAACAGAGACGTGGGTGCAATCTGTTTAAAAGGAACAACTCTCGAGCCTCGTGTCGGAAATAGACCGCAGAGAATTTATGAGACGGATAGTGGAATGTTAAACGCGATTGGACTTCAGAACCCCGGGGCAAAGTACGTGGTGGAAAATATATTACCGCAATTAGATTTCAGTGAAACAGCCTTTATTGCGAATGTTTCAGGATCATCAATTGAAGAATATGCTGCTGTGACAAGAATATTTAATAATTCGGCGATAGACGCAATAGAGATCAATATTTCTTGCCCCAACGTTAAGGAAGGAGGTGTAGCTTTTGGGAACGATCCAGAAACATCTGCCCGGGTTGTAGAGGTATGTCGGGCGGTTACTGACAAGCCCATCATAACAAAGTTATCACCCAATCAAACTAGTATTGGCGAAAATGCGAAACGGTGTATTGAGGCAGGTACTGATGCATTATCTGTTATTAATACAGTAATGGGTATGGCCATTGATATTGAAAAAAAGATTCCGGTGATCGCTAACAATCAGGGAGGCATGTCAGGTCCAGCCATAAAACCGTTGGCTCTCCTTAAAGTTCACGAGGTTTATCAAGTGTCCCGCGAGCACAGAGTCCCAATTATAGGTCAAGGGGGAATCATATCGGCATCTGACGCCATCGAGTTCTTATTGGCAGGCGCAAGCGCGGTAGGTATTGGAACTGGTCTGTTTTACGATCCTTTGATGTGTAAAGAGGTGAATCAAGGGATTGCTGAATACATGGGACGTCACGATTTTTCCTCAGTGTCAGAGATTACTGGTAAACTCGAGATGTTCGATTAACTTAGGCTCTCCAAAAAGAAGGAGTCAGTATTACGAGAAGTGTAAAAATCTCTAAACGACCAAGGAGCATTGCAAGACAAAGAAGTGATTTCGCTGTTGGAGAAATGTTTCCATAGTGTTCGGCAACAGAGCCTAGTCCAGGGCCCAGATTGTTTAGGCAGGCTGCCACCGCTGAAAACGAGGTGATGGGGTCCAATCCGGTGACCATCAAAGCGAGCATAAGCAGTATGAAGACTACTACATAGGCTGCAAAAAACCCCCAGACTGCCTCAATAACGCGACTGCTTACCGCTCTATTACCCATCCTGATTTTAAGAACAGCATTAGGATGTATGAGTCGCTGAATTTCACGGATGCCTTGTTTATAAAGTAGTAAGCAGCGAACTACTTTGATACCTCCACCAGTCGAACCCGCGCAACCGCCAACAAAGCTCAAAAAGATTAAAATTAACGGAAAGAATAGGGGCCATTGTTGAAATTGATCCGTACTGAAACCTGCAGTCGTTCCCATTGAGATTGTTTGGAATAGACTCTTCCTAATTATTGCTGATATATCGGCATCAGCTGCAGAGAGACTGAATAGGCCGATTGAACATACCAAAAATGCTAGCATAAGGATACTCGCATACGTCACGAACTCACTATCTTTTAGGTAATGATTGACTGATTTCTGCCGCCATGAAAGAAAATGCAGTGTGAAATTAACGCCAGCGACAAACATAAAAACTATAGCGACAAGTTCGATCATCGCATTATCGAAATAACCAATGCTCATATTGTGAGTAGAGAAGCCTCCAATCGCGACGGTCGAAAAACTGTGGGCAACTGCATCGAAAAAAGACATCCCCGCTGCGTAATACGCAACTGCGCAACAGACAGTCAGGCTAAGGTAGATATACCAAAGCATTTTGGCAGTCTCCTTTATGCGTGGCGTTAGTTTGGATTCTTTCATCGGCCCAGGTGTTTCAGCTCGGTATAATTGCATTCCACCAACCCCAAGCATTGGTAATACCGCGACGGCTAGCACTATAATTCCCATTCCCCCGAGCCACTGGAGGAATTGTCTATAAAAAAGAAGCGATGGAACGACTTCGTCTATATCTCTAAGAACAGTAGCCCCTGTTGTGGTTAGCCCTGATATCGATTCAAAAATTGAGTCGATTATGGACATTTTCGGATCCTGAACAGCGAGAAACGGAATCGATCCGCACAGGCCAAGTACTAGCCAAAAAAGAACCACTATGATGAACCCGTCTCTTAGACGAAGTTCACCCGAAAAATTTTTTACGGGGAGCCACATTAACGCTCCTGCAACTAGCGTGACCGTTATAGCGATTAGAAATGCGTTATGCGCGCCATCAGCGAGAACTATTGATACTATTAAAGACGGAAGGATAGTGATACTGAAAAGCGCGAGAAGTAACCCTAACACTTTTTGTATTATTTTGAGGCGCATATTCTCTAAGCGGATGTCGTGTTTACTTGAAACAATTTTTCGACATCACTAACTCGCCTTTTGTCGGTGACTACTAAAATCACGTGATCCTCAGATTTTATAACTGTATCGTGATGTACCATTATCACATCATCTTCTCGGACGATTGCACCGATGACAACGCCCGAGGGTAGATTTATATCGTCTACTTGTTTACCTATTACATGACTGGTTCGGGCATCGCCGTGCGCGACAGCTTCCATTGCTTCGGCAGCTCCTCTCCGAAGAGAGTGTACTTTTACGACATCACCCTGTCTTATATGAGCCAGCAAGCTGCCAATAGTTGCTTGTTGGGGCGAGATAGCGATATCAATGCTGTCTCTTTGTACTAGGTCGACGTAAGCCGCCCTATTTATTAGAGACATGACCGTTTTGGCTCCCAGACGTTTTGCCAACATTGATGATATTATATTGGCCTCGTCGGCATTGGTTAAGGCACAGAAAACGTCTGTATTTTCAATGTTTTCTTCTCTCAGGAGGTCTTCGTCCGCCGCGTCACCTAGTAGTACGAATGCATGCTTGAAATCCTCGGTGATGTCGTTCGCGCGTGCTGCATTACTTTCTATTATTTTTATGCTGCATGTATTTTCGAGTGCCATGGCCAGTTGGCGTCCAATATTCCCGCCACCGGCGATTATGACATTACGATGGGGGCCATCTAGCTTTCTGAATTCACTCATAACCGCTTTGATATGTTTGGGCGCTGCGATAAAAAAAACATCGTCACCAGCCTCGATTACAGTTTCACCAGTTGGGATAATTACATCATTTCGTCGGAATATTGCCGCAATTCTTGTATCGATACCTCGTAACTGTTGGGGAAGCTCGGCTAGTCGGTGACCTACCAAAGGCCCTCCATAGAAAGCTCTGGCAGCCACTAGCTGTACTTTTCCTTCCGCAAAGTCCAGTACCTGCAAGGATCCAGGAAACTCTATTAGATTTTTTATATACGCTGTAACCTCTTTCTCAGGGCTTATTATCACATCTATAGGGAAGGCATCGTCCCCGAAGAGTTGTTTTTCTTTTTGGTACTGGTTCGCCCTAACACGAGCAATTTTTGTCGGAGTACCGAAGAGAGTGTACGCAATTTGACACGCCACTATATTAGTTTCATCGCTATTTGTTATAGCAATAATCATGTCAGCGTCTTTGGCGCCTGCTTGTGCTAGTACTTCAGGGTGCGAGCCATGTCCAACGACTGTTCTTAGATCATACCGATCTTGGAGGTGTTGAAGCACCAAGGGGTTTTGATCGACTACCGTTATATCGTTAGGTTCGCTGCAAAGGTTTGCCGCTAAGGATGATCCGACTTGTCCTGCCCCTAGAATTATTATTTTCACGGCCGCTTATTTTCTTTCAGTTGCTTTGGGTCAATACCTAGCGCTCTTAATTTTCTATAAAGATGAGTTCTTTCAATTCCAATATTAGCGGAGACTTGACTTACGCTGTAATTAAATTTTGCCATTTGATGCTCAATATAGCTTTTTTCAAAATTCTCCCTAGCTTCTCTTAATGGGATATTAAAATCAAACCCGACAGCCTTGTCGGATTTCTTTTGTTTGCTATCTAGCATCAGTTCTATCTCGCTTGCATCAATAGATGTCTCGTTACCTAATATTAATAAACGTTGAACTAAATTTTTTAATTCTCTGATATTGCCCGGCCATTTGTAATTTTCAAAGATCTCTATGGCTTCGCTAGAAAATTTGCGAATCGGTAAATTTTCATATTCGTTGAAGTAGCGTAAAAAATATTCTAGAAGTAGTGGTATATCGAGCTTCCTATCTCGCAATGGGGGTACATTAAGTGGCAAGACATTCAAGTGATAAAATAAATCTTCACGAAACTCCCCCCGAGTTACCTTATCTTTAAGATCTTTACTGGTACTTGCGATTATACGGATATCTACATCTACCATCTTTTGGCCTCCTAGTCTCAGGAAGGCTTGATTCTCCAGGGCATTCAATAACCTAGCTTGACTGCTTAGATCCATATCTGAAATACCTTTAAGAAACAATGTACCGCCATTCGCTAACTCTAGAGAACCAAATCTGATTTTCTCATTTTTTTCACTACCAAAAAATTCTTCCTCCGGATTATCTCTAGCTAAGGCCGCCACATTTAGACCTACGAACCTCCCCGATGATCTAGGACTATTTTGATGGATGAAACGAGCCAAAGTTTCTTTTCCGGTTCCAGATTCTCCAGTTAGAAACACGCTAGTTTTGTGGCTTGCAATGCGAAGCGCATCGGCTTTTAAGCCTCGTATACTCTCACTGGAGCCTATAGGTTCATTAGTATCTTCCCATCTTTTTCTCAGACCTATATTTTCGGATATCAGCTTAGCTGCTTCTATCGTTCGCTTTACGGTCACCATAATTTTAGCTATCGACAAAGGCTTTTCGATAAAGTCGTACGCTCCAAGCTGAGTAGCTTCCACTGCGGTATCAACAGTACCATGGCCAGACATCATGACGACGGGGGCTTGCATTCCTGGTTCTCGTGACCATCGTTTGAGTAGCGTAATTCCGTCAGTATCAGGCATCCAAATGTCAAGTAGGATTAAGTCCGGTCTTCTTTTTCTACGAAAATCACTGGCCTGCAATGCATTTTCCGCAACCGAGACTTCGTACCCTTCATCTTCTAGAATCTCTTTTAGGAGTCCTCGAATATCTGGTTCATCATCAACTACTAAAATATGTCCTAGGCCCATACTACGCTGTTACCTCTAGGGCACTAATAGATTCTATTATCGGGAAGCGCATTGTCACCAAAACTCCTTGATCAGTCTTATTTTTTAATGAGACGACTCCATGATGCTCCTCTACTATTTTTTTGACAATCGCCAAGCCTAGTCCGCTACCTTTGTTTTTGTTGGTAACATATGGTTCAAAGATCGAAGGTATCAGGTCATCAGGTATTCCCGTTCCGTCATCAGCGATTAGTATCTCGAAATAGTTAGACTGTATGTATTCTACTGCTCTTACACTGACGATGATATGACCTCTGTCAATTTCTGAGGTTGCCTCCAGTGCATTTTTTATGAGGTTATTAAATACTTGGCGAAGCCTGAGTGGGTCCGCGTGCATCTGGGGGATTCCTTTCATAATTTCGAGTTCAATTGTCGCTTTAGGGTACGCAGTTTTGAAAAAATCTAATATATCTTCAATTAGGTGTCCTAAATCTACCTCCTCGCGTCTGATTACAGGAACATTTGCATATTCCGAGAAGGAGTTTACCATTGTCTTCATAGTTTCTACTTGCTGGATAATTGTGCGCGTCAAATGCTCCAGTAATTTGCTATCAGTCTCCTCTAATTTAGTTAGGTATTTCAGTCGAAGTCGCTCAGTAGCAAGTTGTATCGGTGTTAGAGGGTTTTTAATTTCGTGCGCTAAACGTCTTGCTACTTCTGACCAAGCCGCATCTCTTTGCCCTTGTATTATTGCCGTTACGTCTTCGACAACTATAACTAGACTATCTTGCGGAACTCTCTCGTCACTCTTAAGCTTCGTCCCCTTAAAAATCAGTTCTCTGCTGCCGTCTGCTGCTAAGATCGTACTTTGAGTTTGCCAATCCTCACACCTATCGCTTATTAACGGGATGAGTTCTTTTTCTAAGATGTTTAAGTGGGGATTGTTTCTACATAACGACTCTATTGTCCCGCCTTTATAATCAACTTGCTGCAAGTCTAGTAATTTGACGGCGGCAGGATTAAGGGTGGTAATGATATTTTCATTTGTTAGCGCCATAACACCCGAAGAAAGCTGACTTAGCAGAGTATCAAGATACTCTCTTTGCATTTCGACCTGATTTCTGGCGCGCGCAATACGATTTGTCATAGAGTTGAATGAGCTTACAAGAAATCCAATTTCATCATTACTTTGTACGGGTAAGCTTTTTGTATAATCACCGCGTGCTATAGCTGCAGTTCCTGCAGCCAAATCCCTAATTGGGGCTGAGATTCTTCGGGCAGAATAGAAAGCGGCCCATACCGCCGCTGCTATGCTAAAAAGTAGCACAAGAGTTAACGTCATAGCAAAGCTAAGTGTCAGTTTCTCTCTAAGATAAGAGAGCTCATTATATTGCGCATAAGCTGTTTCTACCCTATCTGTAAGGCTATTGATTCTGCTTGGAAATGGGTATATCGCATGGAGAAAATATTGAGATGGTGAGTTTTGATTAACATTGAGTTTGACTGCTATCCTTACAAATAAATCGCCGCTCTGACTCGGGTTTAGTCCTATATAACTTTGGCCCTGCATAACTTGAGATTGTATCGACTCGGAAGGCAGGCTAGGTACCAGGTCGCTTTTCTCACTGCTGGATATTACCAGAGCGTCACCACTCATTATTATAAGTTCTTCAGCTCCGTTTTGTGAACGCATTTGATCGAGTCGACTCGGATTGGGGATATGTTGGGGATTTAAAAGCGCGGAGGGGCTTTTTAGTGCATCTAAATTTAGGGCGCTAGACTCAGCTGACTGGCGCGACATCTCCTCTGCCATTTTCTCGGTCTGTCTTAGCAGCTGCCGCGTCCTAAGTTCTAGAGATTCTCTACTTAGTTCGAGTGAGTCAGAGAGGGCGTCTGACACCTGAAGATCGAACCAGCTGTCTACACCCTTTTTTAAGAAGTCGAGTGAAAATGAGTACACAATCGTTACGGGTACTACTGCTAGAACCGTAAAAATTATCACCATCCTTAGGGTAAGACGAGCTCCTGCTTCTTTAGCCTTTAATTGTTTTAAGAGCGTAAATATATTAGCGCCGATTAGAATCATTAGGACTAATATTCCGATACTATTGGATAATAAAAGTGAGGGGTAGAGTGCCCCAAACTGACTAGAATTCTGGATAGCACCACTCATCAATATTAGTGATCCTAATAAGGATATAATGAGCAGAGTAACCAGAAATGAAGCAGTATTTCTTATCCTCATAAGTCTAATTTCCACTTATGTTTTTTACTAGAAATATGCCATTGCGGAGAAATATATGCTAACGGCATCATAGGCGCGGGTAGAGCACTTATTTTCAGTTCAAGCTGGATAGCAATAACTAAATTTTTTCTATTTGTTAGTTCCTCTAAGTCTATAACAGCGAGTTTTCTAATCTGGCCCAGGTTTTGCAGCGCTGCGGTTATAGAATCATGTACTCCCTGGGTATCAGTGATTAAATTTTTAAGCACGTACTTTTTGCTTAATGTATGTCGTTGCAGGGAATAAGTGTATTTTGTTTTAAATAAATCCCGATCCCACATATATTTTCGATTCCGGAGTATCTCTATATGAAGATCAAAAAATAGGGGTACGCCGCTTTCTAATGCTTCGATAGGGTCCTTCGCGAGATCTACCTCCGCATCTGCATTGATACTTAATATGTTATTAGAGAGCTGACCTTCGCTGCTTAAAATTTTAATATCAGGAGCAGCTATAGCAGAGTGAGAAAATAACGTTGCTGAGCTTATCGAGATACTCAGGATCGCTAGAAATCTATAAATGTGTGTTCTCATTTTTCATCAACAATGAGAAGTAAAAACCGTCCATATTTGATTCGCCTGGAAGAATCTGCATTCCAAATTTTGTTTTGATACCACAGCCAATATTTATAGTGTTTACCTCGATATTGTTGTTTGTTTTTAGAAGCGTTTCAACCGTACAGTCATTTTCGATACTCAGTATGCTACAAGTCACGTAGAGGAGCTTCCCACCTACTTTGAGCAAAGGCCACAAGTTTTTAAGCAAAGAATGTTGAACTGATGTAAGTGATTCTAGGTTATCTAACTCCCGGTGGAATCGAATGTCCGGATGTCTTCGTATAACTCCCGTTGCTGAACAAGGCGCGTCGACTAAAATACGATCGTAGAGTTTTCCATCCCACCAAGACGACGGGTTTGTAGCATCATCGTGGAGTATACGACAGTTCATATTTAGCCTATCGAGGTTTTCTCGCAATTTTTTGAGGCGTTTCTTTCCCGAGTCGATCGCTGTTGCCCCATTACCATCTACGTGCTCTAGCAAGTGAGTTGTTTTACCCCCAGGCGCCGCGCAAGCATCCAGTACACTGTGAGTTTTCTTAATATCCATGAGTTCGATCGCCAACTGAGCGGCTTCGTCCTGTACGCTGAAATAACCATCTACATAGTGTGGAAGAGTAGTTACGTCAGTAGGTTTTACTATAGTACAACCCTGACTGGAGTGACGAGTAGGAAATGCTTGTATACCATGCTTTCTAAGGATTTCAAGATAGTGAGCTCTGTTCGAAGTCCTTTTATTCACTCTAATAGTCATAGGAGGATGGTTATTGCTCTCACACAAAATTTGTTCCCACTCTGACGGCCAGTTACCTTTTATGATATCTACAAGCCAGGTAGGGTGTTCGAAGCCATCAGTTTCCGCTAGCGTAAGTCCCGATCTAAGGAAATTTCTAGTGACCGCATTTACCAAGCCACAGGCCCATTTTTTTTTCATGTATCTCGCGGCCTCAACATTAACGGAGCTGATCGCGTGATCAGGCACATTCATATGTTTTGCTTGATAAAGTGCACTTATAAGGAGCATTTTGATGTCGGAATCTTTAGCTCTTAGGGAGCTATTGAGTAATGAGGATAGCGTTTTTTCTAGGGAGAAATAGTTTCTAAGAACACCGTAAATGCATGCTTTAATAAATGATAAATCTGAGTTAGATTTTGGTTTAATCGGGAGTCCCTCGATCGCTACGGGAATAGAGAGGCCTTGATCGATGACTTTTTGCAAGCAGACTGCAGTGTTTACTCGATTATGGACCGCATTCTTGTTCAGAGGAATTTTCCATAACCGTTAATAAACGTTGTTGCTTGGATTACTTTCTTTCCAGGAACTTGCAGCTCTTGGATTTGAAGATAACCATCACCGGTAGCGACCAGTAGTTTCTTTTTATCTTCTATAAAAACCTTACCCGGTGAATGCTGAACTTTCTTCATAAATACTGTCGCACTAATTATTTTGAGTTCAATGCCCGAGATGGTTGTACGAGCACCAGGCTTAGGATGTAACGATCTTATCTTTCGGGCTATGGCAGGGGCGGTCATACTCCAGTTTATAGCTAGTTCTTCGCTTGTAATTTTGGCTGCATAAGTTACCTTGGACTCATTTTGTGAAGTCTCGCTCAAGGTGCCATTCAAAATTTGGTCTAGCGCACTGCTCAATGCCTTTCCACCCAAAGAGGCAAGACGGATATGCATAGAACCACTGGTATCTTCTTGATTGATTGGGCAGGATTTTTTCAATAGGACCGGACCAGCATCCAATTCTTCCACTATTCTCATTATTGATATACCGGTTTCAAGGTCACCTTCGGCAATGCATCTTTGGATGGGTGCTGCACCACGCCAGCGAGGCAGAAGAGATGCATGAACATTGATTGCGAGCTTGGGAATTTGAATTACAGTCCGAGGCAATATTAGGCCGAAGGCTATAACGATGAGGACATCGGGTTTAAGCCTTTTAAGTTCATCAATCTCTTTTCCTTCGCGAAAACTTGTGATTTCACTGACAGGTAAGTTGGCGCTTTGCGCTATTTTCTTTACGGGAGACGGAATCAATTTTAAGCCTCTGCCTATCTTACTGTCGGGGCGGGTATAAACGCGGACGATTTCGATATCACTTCGATTCATGAGCACTCGTAGGCTAGGCACCGAAAATTCGGGCGTACCTGCGAAAACGACTCTTAGAGTATTCAAGACGTGATCCTCTGGGTTAATCGAAGATTATTTTGGATGAAGTTAGCAAAGGCTCTATGTATTTAGTTTTGAAAGTTTTTTTATTATTCTTTTTTGCTTAAAATTAGATAGCTTGTCGACAAAAAGCTTCCCTTCAAGGTGCTCGATTTCATGTTGAATACACACGGCTAATAAACCGTCCGCTTCCATTTCAAATTGAATACCGTATTGGTCGAATGCTCGGACCTTTATAGTTTCTGCGCGCGAAACTGTTTCGAAAATGCCTGGAACCGACAAGCAACCTTCTTCCATCTCCTCTGTCCCCTCGAGAAGTGTCAGTTCAGGATTTATAAAATGTAGTGGGTAGGGGTCTTGTTTACCACAATCAACAACCATGACTCTAAGATGCACATCAATTTGAGTAGCGGCAAGACCGATACCGGGCGCCGCGTACATGGTTTCAAACATATCCGCAACCAAAGTTTCAAGTTTGTCGTCGTATTTAGAAACCGTCTTAGCCCTCGTGCGAAGACGTTCGTCTGGATGGTGTAAAATGTCTCGGATAGCCATCAGTGATTATCATTATTAAATAAAGCTAAGGATACTTATAACATTGTTTCTATACAAGAGATATTCTGGGAACTCATAATTGATTGCCAAACAGTTTTTCTTACTACTAGCTACGTTATTTAGTAAAAAAAAGGTTAATCATTCGGCTAGAATTATGAGTCATTATATATATCTGACGCGAAAGTATAGTCCAAAGCGCTCTAGATCTATTTCTTAATGAGATTGACGGCATCTTTAGTTTGATACATGCTTATGATGGCATCATTGATGCAGAATATAGTGAATTTTAAAAGAAAAAGTGACCAGCTTGGGCTTTTAAATCATTTTGTATACCCCAGTTTTAGGGTTTAAGCCTGTGTTTGCTCTTGCTAGACGCGGGTGTAAAAATATTTATTTAGGTAGTAGCGAAAAATAATGAAGGAAACCTTGATTGATATATTGATATATCTATTTGAAAATTATGTGGAAGACGATATTTCGCTGGGAGTAGATGGGGAACGATTAAAGTCTGAGTTGGATAGTGCCGGCTTTGAACCCGGGCAGGTAAATAAGGCTTTCGATTGGCTTGAAGGTCTTTCTGATCGAAATCCTAGTGGTAGTTTGCTGCGGGTCGAAGGAGATAAGACATTTAGAGTCTATACCGAAGCTGAACAAAGGAAGATTGATCTAGAATGTAGGGGGTTTTTGCATTTTCTAGAGCACACTGGTTTGCTTGATAGTCGCAGTCGCGAGGTCATCATAGAGAGAATATTTGCTTTAGACACAGAGGAAATTGAGTTAGAACAGTTGAAGTGGATAATTCTACTGGTGTTGTTAAATCAACCCGAGCAAGAGCAGGCCTTTATCTTAGTAGAAGATTTAGTGATGGGCGGTCTCGCGGGGAATCTACATTAGAGTCGGATCTTAACCTAGTAATTTGAATTTTCATTTTTAATCAATTGGCAAAGAAATATGGCAAGAAATTTAGTGATTGTCGAGTCTCCAGCCAAGGCTGGGACAATCAAAAAGTATTTAGGGAAGGATTTTGAAGTATTAGCCTCCTACGGGCATGTACGTGATCTTCGAAAAAAGAATGGTGCTGTCGATACCGAGACCAACTTTTTAATGCAGTACGAGGTCGGTGAGCGCAGTATTAAGCATGTCGCAGCAATAACGAAAGCGATGAAGAAGGCGCAGGCTCTTTACTTAGCCACTGATTTAGACCGAGAGGGGGAAGCTATCTCTTGGCACTTAGTTGAGCTTCTGCATGAGCGTAATGCATTGATTGGGAAAGATGTTCACCGAGTGGTGTTTAGTGAGATTACCGAAAAGGCGATTAAAGGGGCGATAGCTGAACCGCGAGAAGTCTCTATGTCGCTGGTCAACGCGCAACAAACACGTCGAGCTTTGGATCACTTAGTGGGATTTAACCTTTCACCATTATTGTGGAAAAAGATCAAACCTGGGTTGTCTGCCGGAAGGGTGCAAAGTCCTTCTTTACGTTTAATCTGCGAACGGGAAGCCGAGATTGAGAAATTTGATCCCAAGGAGTATTGGACGATAGAAGCCGATACCAAAAACTTTGTGGCGAAGTTAACTTATTTTGATGACGATAAAATAAGCCAGTTCTCTATCACCGATGATAAGAAGGCCTCACAGGTTAGAGAAGGACTTTTAGAGGCGGCTGTTGGTGTTTTAGTCGTTGAAAAAGTCGAGAAAAAACAAAGAAAAAGAAATCCAACCGCGCCATTCATAACATCCACTTTGCAGCAAGAGGGGGGGCGCAAACTAGGTTTTACTGCGCAACGTACTATGCGCACCGCGCAGCAATTATACGAAGGTATAGATGTGGGGAATGGTGACGGCAGCGTTGGCTTGATCACCTATATGCGTACGGATTCTCTTAACTTAGCTGACGACTCGCTAGCGGAACTTCGGGATTTTATAAAAAGTCGATATGGGAAAGATCAGGCTCCAGAGGATGCCAGGGTATTTAAGACGCGCTCAAAAAATGCCCAAGAGGCACACGAAGCGATTAGACCTACTTCGTGCTTGCGCGTACCAAATGATATAAAGGAATACCTGACCGAAGATCAGTATCGTCTTTATGATTTAATTTGGAAGAGGACCGTAGCATGCCAAATGATACCGGCTACTATCGATACAGTTTCGGTCGATCTAGCGGCTGGCGATCGCGGAGTTTTTAGAGTCAGCGGATCTACGGTGGTGGAGCCAGGATTTATGGCAGTGTATCTAGAGGGGACGGATGAAAACTCCGGTGATGCAGTGGGTGATTCCGAAAACAACAGACTACCCCCACTAGCAGTTGGAGAACGGATTGAGCTTGTTTCTATAAGGGGAGAGCAACATTTTACGCAGCCACCTCCTAGATACACAGAAGCTAGTTTGGTCAAGATTCTTGAGGAGTACGGTATTGGAAGACCTTCTACCTATGCGTCTATTATCTCGACCCTCGTGCAAAGAGAGTACGTGTCAACAGAGAAAAAGAGATTTGAACCCACCGATATAGGGCGCCTAGTAAATGACTTTCTGACGAGTCATTTTACCAGTTATGTTGATTATGAATTTACTGCGCGTCTTGAGGATGATCTCGACGCAGTTTCCCGAGGCGAACGTGATTGGCTTTCTCTGTTGGAAGAATTTTGGTTACCCTTTAAAACAATTGTTGATGAAAAGGAAAAGAATGTTACCAGACAGGAAGCGAACCAATCGCGACATTTGGGCACTCATCCAAAGAGTAACGAGCCTGTTTTCGTCAGGATGGGGCGATATGGCTGGGTTATTGTTGTTGGAGATATAGAAGATGAAGACAAAAAACCTAAATTTTATGGTGTGCCACCAGGGGTAAAAATCAAGGATCTTGATTTAGAACGAGCTCTAACTCTGATGAAGCTTCCTAGGACGCTAACTAATGAGATGGATAATTCCGATACGCATTTTCATGATCATGACATCCGTGAGCTTGTAATTGGGATAGGCCGTTTTGGGCCATATATCCGTTATGGGGATAAGTTTGCTAGCGTAGGCAAGGAAGATGATCCTTACTCTATAAGTTACTCGCGTGCCTTGGAGGTGGTGAAGGAAAAAATTGAGGCAGATGCGGCAAAACAAATCAAAATATTTGTTGATGAAGGTGTTTCTATTTTGAATGGCCGTTGGGGCCCATATATCACAAACGGTGAAAAAAACGCTCGGATACCAAAAGACACTGATCCGCTCAGCCTTTCTTTGGCTGACTGTGAATCTTTACTGGAGGCCGCGCCGGTGAGACGTGGCCGCAAGGGAGCTAAGAAAAAAGTAGCTAAGAAAAAAGTAGCTAAGAAAAAAGTGGCTAAGAAAAAAGTGGCTAAGAAAAAAGTGGCTAAGAAAAAAGCGGTGGTGGCGTAATCAGATGATGAGTGAGACTTAGATATTAGTGAGAAGAATGCAAAGTGCTCCTAAACTTGGCGCTTGGGTGTTTTTAGGTGATATGGAGCACTACAGCGAAAAAGTTTACTTTGCGAACGAGAAACTATGAAATACAGCTGGAAAGTGTCTAATGCGTCTAGGATTTTAAGACGGGATAAATTGATTGTGCACGCTACTGAGTCGGTATTCGGTATCGCTGCTAGCGCATACTCGTTGAGGGCTATTACCGAAATCAAACGTGTTAAGGCTAGAGGGTCTCAGAAAAATTTTTTGGTGATAGTGGCAAATTTGGAACAAGTCCTTAATTTAGTAAGGATAGATGTCCCGTATCGCGAACAAATAATTGATTCATGGCCAGGGCACTCAACTTGGATTTTACCTGCTACTAAATTAGCGCCGCCGTGGTTGTTAGATGATAACGGATTTATAGGCGTACGAATGACTAGTCATTCACAGGCGTCTGCATTATGCCAAAGATCAGGGCCCTTGGTTTCGACGAGCGCAAATACTAGCGGGAATCTACCGGCGCTTTCGTTAACGCAGGCACGAAAATATTTTGGAAAAGTAATTGATTATTACCTTCCTGGTGACCTTGGTAGCAATCTGCGGCCATCCAAGATTCAAAACGGAGTGACCGGAAAATTAATCAGGGGTTGAAATAAGTTGACATAGGGCACTGAATTTTAGGACAATAGTGGGTTACCGTTTCGGAGGGGTACCCAAGCGGTCAACGGGAGCAGACTGTAAATCTGCCGGCTCTGCCTTCGTAGGTTCGAATCCTACCCCCTCCACCACAGCGTGGTGCGTTTTTTAAGGATTCGAAAGAACAGGCGGGTATCGTATAATGGTATTACCTTAGCCTTCCAAGCTAATGACAGGAGTTCGATTCTCCTTACCCGCTCCAAAGTAAAGGAAAGATAGGATTTTGAAACAAGGGCATTTAAAATTAAAAGCCTGAGTAGTGACTGAGCCATATCATTTTGCCCATATAGCTCAGTCGGTAGAGCACTTCCTTGGTAAGGAAGAGGTCACCGGTTCAAATCCGG
>CALJHG010000055.1 GCA_938075585.1 uncultured Gammaproteobacteria bacterium
ATCTAAAGCCCAAGACTGAGAAGTTCCAGTGAACTCCTAATATTTGCTCGTTTGTACTACTGCGTTAATAGTGCATTTGCTTTGGTACAAAATATTTGACGCCGGGACGAAAAAGGATAAGGGCTGGGACTAAATTGAGACTTTTCAGGTTTTAGTTTAAATAAGTTGTTGTAACCTTTTGTGAATAATTTTCGACCATATTAGGTGTGCGCTATTAATCCCTGTTTGTATCTTCAACGTATTATGTTTGGAAAATAATATTTTCACTAAGCGATTACGTTGGCACACAACCATAAAAGTGCAAAATATAAATTGAGGATATCTTCATTCTTGTTGAAAAACTTCCTCATCAAAACGGAGCAAATAAAATTGTCTAAATTTAAAAATACTTACCTTATAAATATCCTCATGTTTACATGTCTTCTCCTAGGGTCAATGAGCTTATTGGCCGGCGGGCACGAAGGCGCAGCGTCTCATGAGCACAAGACACAATCGCCTCATACGTTAAGCGCTAGCGTGACACTTGCTACAGAGTACTTATACCGCGGTGTGTCGCGAACAAATGGAGACCCTGCTATCCAAGGGAGCTTCGACTACGCGCATTCCTCTGGATTCTATGCTGGTGTGTGGGCATCGAGCCTCGAATGGAACTCAGGTACCAACAATGCCGCCTCTTTAGAACTCGATTATTATGCCGGCTACACCTTCGATTATTACGGATTATCATACGACATCGGGTACATGTATTACATGTACACAGGTCAAGATGTTGAGTCCAGTTTCAGCGCTCCGGAGTACGATTACTCAGAAGTGTATGCATCCGCCACAAAGACTTTTAACATGGACTACAGTCCAACAGCATCGCTAGGAGTGGCTTGGTCCCCCGACTATTCCGTGGGTTACGACGATAGCATCTACATCAATGGGTCACTCTCGATTGCCCTTCCGATGGGGATATCACCTTATTTCTCTGCTGGATGGCAAGACCTCGCAACTGGTAAAGGAGCAACAGGTTTGGATTATTTTCACTATGCGGTGGGTGCCAGCGTCGATATTGGGTCAATGACTTTAGACCTATCATGGAATGATACGGGTAACATAGTTGGTAACTCCAATGATTATGACGGAGTCGTGTTTTCAATTTCTAGTATGTTCTAAATCAGTCACTTGAGATGGGGGCCACATCAGTGGTTCCCCCGCAAGTATAAGAGTGGGTGATTATATATACCGTTACCAAATATAGGCCCCCCGTCCCCTTCGGGAAATAAAGCCAAGACCGGAAGGTAAAAGTTTTCAGATTAGTATAGTAAATAAACATTAAATTGTTTAACTCTGACCTACATATGACCTACAATTCACTTAGCGATGCTTAATGACTAAATGTAAGTTAATGATTTTAGTTAAGAAGAGAGTTTTAGAGCAGGGGACTCATAATCCCTTGGTCGTAGGTTCGAGTCCTACCGGGCCCACCATCTTATCCTTACGAAGGCCTGATTCTAAATTCACAATCGCATAACAAGGACGACGACCAAACAGCCCGAAGATTAGCTCCGGCCGAAAAATATACTTCCTTTGCTGGAAAAAAATTCTAAAAATAGAAGTGGTTATAGGCCTCGCCCCACGTATACGAAAATGCTGCCCAAACACTATCATTCCTAACAAGACTCTTTTCAGATAGCTTAGATCGAATAAGAGCTAGATGCTCGCGACTAAAAAGTTCGAGCCGACGGTCACCCATGACATCATGAAATACGCAGCACGGTGCACCAACAAAGTCACTATCATTTGCATCTTCCTCACACTTCATAAGCGCCTGTTGCCCAAAAACATTCAGAGCACTAAATTCATCAACTAGCCCCTCTCTTTATATGAAAAGCTTGTACTCCGAACTTAACTAGAAAATTACTATTCTGCTACATAATGAACAAAAGATGACTTGCTCACACACTTCATCTAAACTGAAATGGCAGGTATAAAAGTACCTGAATACGCTGTACAACGAGCGAAACGGGTATACGTCTATGCGAATAATAATGTGCATAATACTGCTGACAATCACCTTGGCGATATTTGCGAGCAATGCAAAGAGTAGAGTTACTATGCTTACTGATAACTGCGTCGCGTGTCATGGCGAGAATGGTCAAAGTCTAGGGCCGGCAATACCAAATCTAGGTGGCATGTCTCAAACTTATTTGCTCGGGGCTATGCTAGCTTTTAAATATGAAGATAGTAATAAACTTATGGCAGCTATTAAATCCGATAGTGACTTCAAAGATGTCAATCCGTTAATTAGAAATTCCACAGTTATGACCACAATTGCGAAAGGCTATACTGTTAGTGAAATAAAGGCGATTGCCAACTATTTCAGTGACCAAAAATTATTTACAGCCCCGCAGGATGTAAACTTATCACTGGCAAGCGATGGTAGAAAATTACACGAAAAATACTGCGTGAGCTGTCACAAAAATAATGGAAAATCATCTAATGTTGATGCCGGAGTGTTGGTGGGTCAGTGGAAGCCCTACTTTCTCTGGACAATGTCTGACTATCTTGATGGCTCTAGAGAAATGCCTAGGGCGATGGAGGTATTAGTGAACGATATGATCGCGACCTCTGGTGTCGAAAGTTTGCAGCAGCTCGCAAATTATTACGCAAGCGCGACTCCGTAATCCTAGGCTGAGCAAACTGTATGATAAAGAATCTACAACGACGAAACTTTATAAGATTAGGCAGCGCTTCATTGCTTATCGGTGCGGCCAGCGTAAGTTTACCCAATATTGTGCGAGGAGCCCAAAAAAAAGTTGTTGTTATAGGCGGTGGTGCGGGTGGCGCGATTGCTGCGAAATATATAAAAAAATCAGATTCGTCGATTGATGTCACGTTAATTGAAAGTAATAAAACCTATCATACCTGCTTTATGAGTAATGAAGTAATTGGGGGTGGCCGAGAAATCGGAAGTTTAAACCACAACTATCGTGGTTTAAAAAAACGAGGTATAAATATTATATATGGGAAAGCTACCGCAGTTGATGTTGAAAAAAATACTGTCGTGACAGGCATGGGAGATAAATTCGAATATGATCGGCTAGTAGTATCCCCAGGAATCTCTCTTAAAACAGAGGATATTGAGGGGTATGACGATACTGCAGCTTCCGTCATGCCTCATGCATGGAAAGCCGGTGTACAAACTGGTCTCCTACGTAGACAACTACTGGAAATGGACGATGGCGGTCTAGTAATCGTGGCCCCGCCAGCGAACCCATTTCGATGTCCTCCTGGCCCGTACGAAAGAGTCTGCCAAATTGCGCATTATTTGAAGAACCATAAGCCTAAATCAAAAATTCTAGTGATAGATTCTAATGATAAATTTTCTAAGCAAGCGTTGTTCATGCAAGGCTGGGAAGCGCGTTATAAGGGAATGATAGATTGGGTACCCGGTACCGACACCGGTGGAGGAGTGACATCAGTTGACTCAGCTAAAATGATCGTATCGACTGACTTTGATGACTTTAATGCCGATGTCGCTAATGTGATCCCTCCGCAACAAGCTGGAGAGATAGCACAACAGGCGGGATTGGCCGATAAATCAGGTTGGTGTCCAGTGGATCTTGGTACTTTTGAGTCTAAAATACACGCGGGGATACATGTTATTGGTGACGCTAGTATAGCCACTGGAATGCCTAAATCAGCCTACGCAGCCAATTCTCAGGCCAAAGTATGTGCGGCAGCTATAGTAGCCTCTCTAAACAATACCGAAATATTAGAGCCTTCCTATGTAAACACTTGTTACAGCCTGGTAGCGCCTGATTATGGTATTTCCATCGCCGCCGTATACCGATTATCAAAAGATAGGTCTGAAATCAAAAGCGTATCTGGCGGTTTAACTGCAAGTGATGCAAGTCCGGAAACTCTTCGGCGAGAAGTTCAGTATGCCTATAGTTGGTATAACAATATTGTCGCTGATATGTTTACCTAGTAGATGATATATTTGTCTTGCAGACAACGAACTACTCTGCAGGCAAGAAATAACTTTTTTATAGGGGAGAAAAATCATGGCACTTCTAAATGGTGTTCACCATGTGGCCTTCATGACAGCTGACGTAAAAAAGCAAATAGATTTTTTCTCAAAGGTGCTAGGACTTAAGTTAAAAGCACTATATTGGATGCATAATGTAGATGGTTATTTTCACGCATTTATGGAGCTTAATGATAACTCCTCGGTGGCTTTCGTTTTCGCACCTATGGTAAAGGACATACCAATAGAAAAAGGGGTTTCTCACGCGGGGAATCCTGTGAAGCCTTGTGCAGCAGGGGTAATGCAACACATAGCTTTTAGTGTAAATACTGAATCCGAATTATTAGCGATGAGAGACAGAATCAGGTCAAACGGGGTCAGAGTACTAGGCCCGCTCGATCATGGGTTTTGTCAGTCTATCTATTTTGCTGGACCTGAGAATCTCGCGCTTGAAATATCAACCTCGCCCACCAGCATAGATGGAAACGCTTGGATAGATCCCGAAGTCGTCGCACTGAACAATATTTCAGAGAGTGAGCTTGCCCAATATAGGGAACCTGCACCCTACGAACGGAACGAAGAGGCAGCCTTCATCACCCAGCCTCCCAGCAATAACGGTATGCCGGAATACTCTGAAATGGATCCGGCTTTTGCGGCGGCATTTGACTTGCCAGACGACGTTGTAACTAAAGAGCTAAGCGAATCCACTCCTCCTGTAACCCGAACTCACATTTGAGGCAAATATATTATTAACCTGTGTCAATACCTGTATCTATTAGTCGGGAGCATTCGCGAGATCATTAGCGAGAGTCCTGCCGCCAAAATAGAAATGTAATGCAGACCAGCACATCACGGGCGGAATCAAAAATACCATTGCGTATCGGAGAGATTCAATTCCAAAACTAGGCGCCAGAGTATCACTCAAAATCCCAACGAGCCATGGGCCTAAACCAAGACCAATAATATTAAGGATAAAAAATAAAACTGCAGAGGATAGTGCGCGCATCCTTAATCCAACCAAGCCATGAGTCATGGCTAAAGCATTTCCAAGGTACACATTAAAAAGTATACCTGGAACAATTTGTAGGAAGAACGAATGATACGGATCGTTAACTAAATATGTCGCTACTAAGAAAGGAATACATATAAACCCTGCCAAACTAGGCAACCACACGTACCAACGGATATCTTTCAATGCAAGTCGTTCTGCAATATAGCTACCAAAAAAAACACCAACCGCGCCCCCCAAACCCAAGATAGCTGCGAGCCAAGTACCTATCTCTCCAGTACTTAAACCATGACTTCTAATCATAAATGAAGCGATCCAACTGCTAGTGGAATATGTTGCAAATGCATTAAGTGCGGCACCAACGGCGATATGTCTGAAAGATCTACAACTCCATAATGTCCTAAACACTATCCCATAGGACGACTCCGATGCCTCATTGACAGACTTGTTTTCAGAAAAACCGCGAATGGGTTCACGCAACGTAAACCCCACGATTAGCGCTATAAGTATGCCAGGTGCACCGACCACAAAAAATGCGACTCTCCAACTAAAAACTTCGTTCAGCCAACCGCCAAATAAGAAGCCCAAAAGTACACCTATATTGATACCTGTACAATAAAATGCCAGTGCGCTCGCCCTATTCTCCGGGGGGAAAATATCAGAAATAATTGAATGAGCAGGCGGACTGCCGCCGGCCTCGCCCACTCCGACACCTATTCGAGCCAATAGTAGCTGAGTATAATTTTGAACTAGTCCGCTGATAGCGGTCATAAAGCTCCAGCACCCGATGGCCAGCGCTACTATATTTTTTCGGTTTGATTTATCCGCCCAGCGAGCGATAGGAATACCGGCCAGAACATAAAAAACAGCGAAAGCAAACCCGGTGAGCAACCCAAGCTGAGAGTCCGATAGTAGAAGATCGGCTTTAATCGATTCCTGAAGAATAGCCAATAACTGGCGGTCAACAAAATTAAAAGTATACACTACTGTTAATAGACCAAGAGCGTAATATCGTGCTGATGGACGCGAGTAAATATTTGATGTGAGAGACATAAAAAGCCTTAATGTTTAATTTAAATCCTGATGTATTTCTCTATTGCGACAAATTAATCCCGTCGGGAAGTTCCTCCATTCTTAGCGCGGTGAATTTACGTAACTGGAATTTCCATTCGGAGTCTATTCTCACGTACTCATCCTCGTAGAAACCAGCGCCTAGCCAGTCCATATTATGCCGACCACTCCGGAGGTCGAGGTAACAACGACCTGTCGCAAATTCTTTGGAAATGATTTTTACTACATGATTATGGATGTAAGGGCGCGGCATAAATCCGACCGCAGCCTCATAAAATTCTGTAAGCGCTTTACGTCCGCTGACTACTGTTTCAATTCCGTCAAAAATAGCGACGAATGTCCCAGACGGCGCAAATAAAGCCACCAAGCCCTCAATATCATCTCGCCAGACACAATCACAGTAACGAGCCGGCAGATCGCTAATAGACTCACGGCTAATCAACCAATCAAGATCTTTATCAATCACTCCCCCTCTCCTTATCTAAGCCCGACTTGTCAACTGTCTAGCTAAGAGATCTTTTTAACACCTTACCCGTGGCATTTCTAGGTAAAGCATCAATGAATTCTACTGACTGCGGTACTTTGAACTTCGCTAAATTTTTAAGACAATGAGAAATCACGCTACCCTCATCAATCGTAGCGCCAGCCTTTACCACCAGAAATGCTTTCCCCGTTTCCCCCCAACGCTCGTCTGGTACTCCAATTATGGCCACCTCAGCAACTTCAGGAAGTTGATATATCACATTCTCTACTTCGGCTGGATACACGTTTTCACCGCCAGATATATACATATCTTTCCAGCGATCAACAATGTAAATAAATCCCTCGTCATCAAAACGAGCAGCATCCCCAGTTTTAAGCCAGCCATCGTCAAATGAATCTGCAGTCGCTTTGGGATTATTCCAATACCCTGGAGTAATGTTCGGACCTTTAATATATAGCTCTCCAACCTCGCCCCAAGGCAGATCCTGTCCTCGATCGTCCACTACTTTTACTTCCGTATGCAGTAGCGGCTTGCCCGCAGATCCAAGTTTTCTCTCAGCATCACCTGGATCGAGACCTATACCACCTGGACTTGTTTCAGTCATTCCCCACCCCTGAACCATAGCAACACCACGATCTGCCCAAGTGCGCAAAATCGACTCGGCGCAGGGTGCTCCTCCTATACCTGCTATTTTTAAATTTGACAGATCTGTAGCGGCAAAACTTGGATGATTCATCATAAATTGATAGGGCGCTGGTACGCCGAAAAAATGGCTAACTTGATAATTAGTATCACCAATTATTGATAGTGCTAATCCTGGCTCAAATTCCCTAATTAGAATTATTTGACCTCCTGCATGTAAAACTGGATTCGCGTAACAATTCATACCACCGGTATGAAATAGAGGAAGCACAACCAACTGCACAGTTTCAGTCGTCACCAATGCTGGAGCCGCTAAATTTATCGCATTATATAACTGCATTTGATGAGTGATCATAGCGCCTTTAGGGTGACCAGTAGTTCCCGAGGTGTACATGATCATTATCAAATCTTCTTGATAGCACTCAACGATAGTAGGCGCATCATGTGCACTACTCAGAGCCATTTCATACTGATTACTAATATCGTTTTGATTGATCTCAAGCGATGACTGTATGCCGCAGTCAATCAGTAGCGCTGTAGACACGACCGAAAATGTCTCATCATAAATTAGAACAGAAGGTTCACTATCACACAAAATATATTCAAGCTCAGGTTTAGTTAGCCGCCAATTAAGGGGGAGTTCCACCGCCCCAATTTTTGCGCAGGCAAATTCAAGCTCGAAAAACTCTGGGCAGTTTTGAGATAAGATCGCCACACGATCACCTTTGGCGACCCCTTGCCCTTGTAACCAGGCTGCTAACTTATTCGCCCTCCGATCTAAATCTAGAAAAGTAAGTTCTTTTTTCGCACTTAAATCTTTGATAGCCACTTTATGCGGTCGCACATTCGCATGATATGCAGACCAGTCATAATGTTTAATAGGCATGAATTATCCTCCTCTAGATACTACTCTATGCTTCTTCACCGAGTTGTCCCAATAAAACAAATAAGAATACACCCTCGATATAATAAATCGACTATCCAGCCCACTGTAAGGGTCATATTAGCAAATACTTTAATAATTTTTTCAATAGATTACCCACCTATTTAATATCGGGAACAATTGCGGTTGCTCTAACCTTTAGGCCGTCTATAATAGCCGTGAGATTAGTCAAGAAAGATTTTTACCAGAGCAGATAAACGAAAGGGAAGCCACCTAAATGTGGCAATATTTAAGATTCGGATATATCTATTCTATCTGGAGCCTCTTGCTGAACACATGACAATTGCTTGGGGGTGTCTGAATCTGCGATTGTGTGCGATGTAAGCCACTTTATTCAGGAATGAGTTGAAGAGTTACGAAAAAGGCTCTAATGTATTTTGGTGGTAACAAACTAGATTAGCGTCGCTCCGTTTAAACCTGCCTTCCTTGATATTGGTAAATACCCAAATTTCCCCGCATCCCGCTAATAGTTGGGTGATTTATCTCACCCACCGAAAATACATCATCACTATTTTTAGTCTGTATTATGTATTCCCGCACGATATCCCAAATGAGTCTTCCGGAAGGAAAATCTCCAACTACCGCCCAACCACTCACATTATAATTCTCAACCGGTAAAAGAGGTTGGCCCGTTTTAAGAACTTTCACATCACTTATCCTATTACCAAGACGATTTTTCGGAGAAATCATATAAGATAGGCCACCCACTCGAACCATGTCGCCACCCGACTGTAAGTACGGATCAGACTCAAATAAATTATCGGCCACCTGTTCCAAGACTTGAATTATTTGACTACCATTCATTTTTTGTGTGTACGTTTCGCCATAAGTAGTGGCACATTGGTTCATCACATCGCGCATGGTAATCCACTCGCCCGCTAACAAAGTAGTGCCCCAACGAAAACCTGGGGATAGAGATACATCACTGGCATATTCATGCTCAAGCGCGTTGCAAATTAATTGATCCCAAGAACCCATAAAATTACCTCGTCGATAAAGCAGGTCAGAAGTTCTAGCCAATTTTTCATTTAATATCGACTCGAACGACTTCCCAACTCTATCTTGATTATAAGAGTAAGTTGCTGAACGGCTTTCAATAATATTGTGATCATAGACTCGATTATTTAATCCTTCGATAAACTTTTCGACAGTGGGGTCAGGAGCTATCAATCTGTCAAAAACTGGTGCCATTTGATACCTAATACCATTCACCTTGTTGTTTTTGATATCGAGGTCCATAACTCCTATAAATTTTCCATTCGATCCGGCATTAGTTACAAGACATGTTTTACCATTGGGACTTTCAACCTCCACAGGTAGTGGAATACCGTCATGGGTGTGTCCTCCTAATATAGCGTCGATATCTGAAACACGGCTGGCCAACTTAAGATCAACATCCATCCCGTTGTGTGACAGTAGAAATATTCCGGCGGGCTCATACTGTCTTTTGATGTCTTGTACTAATGTAGTTAGATCTTCCTCTCTAATACCAAACGACCAGTCGGGAAAAAACTCGGGAGGATTTGCATTTGCAGTTCTAGGAAACGCTTGCCCGATCACTGCTATTTTCTCTCCAGCAATTTCCCTAATGGAAAACGGTTTAAATGGGTAGCCGAAATCTTCGTCAAAAAGACCTACCCCATTTTGCCTACGCACCAAATCAAAATAATCATCTTCAAATAAGCTATCTTCTTTAATCCGCAAATTTTGACTCAGAAACTCACCTGAGAACAAATTCAGATTCGACAAAACTTCTTCTTGGCTGTAAGTGAATTCCCAGTGACCAGTCATCAACTGTATCCCTAAAATATTAGATACCTCCACCATATCTTGTCCGCGCGTCCAAAGCGACGTTGCAGAACCTTGCCATAAATCACCACCATCAAGTGTAAGCGTGTTCGCCACGCCACCTGCCTGTGATCGGAATCTATCAAAAAGTGTTTTTATATTGGAAAGACCACCCATTTTCCCAAATCTATGAGCATTTTGTTGAAATTCGTGACACGTATATGCATAAGCTTCCAACGTACCTGGTTGAATAGACAATTTATCGATAAGGGTAGTGCCGACTATATGAGGAAGCATATTACGCGAGCTACTAACTCCAAGGTTAACATTAGGCTCCCTAAAGTAAATTGGATTGAGCTGGGCATGAATATCCGTCGTGTGCAACAACCGAACTTGTCCTACCATGGGAAAATCATAAATGTCTTCATTCAGAAAATCTTGTGGCTCTGAAGCCATTAAAGAATAAATAGAACCAGATAAACTCCCTGTCGCAGCCAACCCGAGAGACTTAATGAGTGTTCGACGAGAAAGTTTATTAGTCATCAATTGCTACCATCAAAATATCACTCCCCCAAAAATGTCTTAATCACTCGAACTCCATCTCTCTGAAGATGCGCCCAGAGTTCTGCCTCGCCAATTCAAAGTATGTGTCTAAATATGAATACTTTGTTTGATCGATACTATAAGCATCTTGCAGTTCTCCTCCATGATCTATTATTTGACCTATTTCACTGCGCATATACTGCAAATAATCGCGCGTATACTTGGTGACTTTAGCATAATCCGTGGGTCCGCCGTGTCCGGGGATCACTATATCTGCTCCTAAGTCCAGGAAGGCTGCCCAGGTATCAATCCACCCGTCTGTATCGGTATATTCGAATATCGGTAACATTCTCTGATGGAATGCCACATCACCGCTAATCACCAACTTTTTAGTTGGTAACCACACTACAATGTCTCCTGGACTATGAGTTGGCCCAAGGTGAAGTGCCTCTATCCTGACTCCGCCCAGCGTCACAACAAATTCAGACTGGAAAGTGATGTCTGGCTCAGAAAGCTTGGTACCGGAAAGTTTATCTCTTCGGCTATCGAGGAGACCATTTAAAATTTGAGCTCCCTTTTTTTGAATCTCGCCAGCCGCATCAATGTGAGCGACTACTTGAGCCCCTTGCTCTTGCCAGTAGCTTGAACCAAGCATTGCATGTCCCTGGCCATTTTCGAGTATCACGTATTTCACTGGCTGATTGGTCAAGTTCTTAATCTCATCATGCAGTGCTTTTGCTAAAAGATAATTCTCACCCGCGTTTACTACTACAACCCCCTCATCTGTAATAATAAATGTAAGATTATTGTTATGTCCTGAATTAAAATAATCTCCT
>CALJHG010000056.1 GCA_938075585.1 uncultured Gammaproteobacteria bacterium
TTTTTTGCTTAATGCAATTAGAGCTTAATGCCAGGCCCATCTCTTACTCTGGCGGATCCACGCTCATGGCTTTCTCAGATGACATGAAGACATCCCTTTATTATCACTACTCTCCTTCTCATAAATATTCTATCGGAATTGAGAGTCTCAACGACAAAGCTTTTAAAGACAGTTATTCGTATGCAAGATTGTCTTATCTTGTTCTAAGGAAAAACACTGAGCACTCTCAGACAAATTTATATTTTAAGTCAGGCATTAGTTCAAAAGGTCTTGAAAATATTTTTTATGGCATTAATGGTGATTGGGAAACACGAAGATGGTTTACAGGGTTCAGCTTCAAAAAAATCAAGACAAGAAGTAGGAATTATAGAGAACAGTATTACCAATTCGGGATTGCGCCTTATCTCGGAGATTACGGTGACTTACATACTTGGATCACAGTGAAAATAAAAGAAAACTCTTTGGCTGATAAATGGTCAGCTTATCCGGTTTTAAAATTTTTCAAAGGAAATGTTCTCATGGAATTGGGTTATGGCAAGGTGTCGCAGTGGGATATGCATCTAATGTATAGATTTTAAGGAAAAAAATGAAATATATATTTTTAATATTGATAGCCGTCATGTCATTTTCTTCATGGGGCGAAGCTGTGAAGCACGCACATGGGTCGCAAGACAATCATCTTCACGAACAACTGGTTGACGGATCTAAACTAGACGTTGATCCCAAAAGGTTTAGTAGATTTATTAAAAACCTTGCAGATCTTCAAATCGTTATCGTCAGCGTGAAAGGGATGGTGTGTGATTTTTGTGCTAGAGGTCTGGAAAAGACTTTCAAAAAAGACGGTAGTGTAAAAAAAATAGATGTTGATTTGAAAAAAGGTAAAATTTTTATTGCCTATCCAACAGATAAAAATATTGATTTCAATGATATTAAACAAAAAATTGTCGCGAATGGGCAGGATGCGTTCGATATGCAGATTATTACTCTTTAAATCGCTATGAACGACAAATCCGCAAATTTATTATCTCTCTTTGCTTCTACTACAACCCTAATTTGTTGCGCTTTACCTGCATTGTTTGTTGCTATTGGAGCGGGGGCAACCTTCGTAAGTATAATGTCAACATTTCCATTTCTTATAGTGATTTCACAACATAAGATTTACGTGACACTTTTTGCATTAATAATGATTGGTATTGCGGGTTATATTAACTATAAAACCTATAACATGCCCTGCCCTTTAGATTCTGAAATTGCAAAGCTATGTTTGCAGACTCGAAGACGGTCAAGGATTATTTATTACCTTTCAGTGGCATTATTTAGCTTCACAATAATACTTAATTACATAATTCCGAGGTTCATATGAAACACCCGTGTCACACAAAACAACTGTCGAGCCTTAAACGAATTGAGGGGCAGATCCGCGGGATCGCTAATATGATTCAGGAAGAGAATTACTGTATCGACATCCTAAATCAACTCAAAGCTGTGAGAAATGCTGTTGCGTCGGTAGAAGGAAAAATTCTCAAAACTCATATGAAAGCATGCGTAAAAGACGCACTCAGCAACGAAAAGGGATTTGATAAAAAAGTAGAGGAAATAATTAAAACTTTAAAACGATAGAAATGTTGGATAAAAACTGTTGCAGAATTGCACTGTGTACGAATCTCATTCAGCATGTATAGTAAAGTGGGAAATGTTTTAGTAAAAAAATCAATAATCACAAGAGTCTTCGTCGGTCTGAATCTTCTGTAAGGGTAAACGATATACATTGGTAGTTGTGTAACTTATCCAAACAATACGAGGTTAAGATGAATAAAGGAATTCAAATCTTTTGCGTATTTTGCGGACCAGCATTCGCTATACTATTTACTACCGGTTGGTGGTTAATCGCGGGTTTTGTTCCACCGCACTCACCGGGATTGGATGAAATGACAGTTGCAGAGTTCTATCAGCGGAACATTTTTACCATCCGATTTGGAATCTTAATAGCAATGATAAGTTCCGCCCTGCTCATCCCTTTTGGCTCAGTGATCGCAGTCCAAATGAAGCGGATCGAGGGCAACATTGCACCAATTTTAAGTATCGTAGAGATCATGGCAGCGACTGTGACGAGCGTTATCCTGTTGCTAACCACGGTTGTGTGGACTGTCGCAGCGTTCCGTCCCGATCGTGCAGCAGAGATTATTTTTTCCTATAACGATTTCGCCTGGATCCTCCTATTGATGACCTTCTCGCCGTTTCTAGTACAGTTTACGGCGATAGGATTCGCGCTCTTAAGTGACCGTAACGATCCGCCGCTATTTCCGCGATGGGCTGGCTATCTTAATTTTTGGCTTGCATTCCTTGCGGTACCTGGGGGGCTAATTACGTTCTTCAAGTCTGGCCCCTTCGCGTGGAATGGTTTGTTAGCGTTCTGGATACCCATCGTTGCATTTATTGCGTGGTTCTTTGTCATGGCACCTTTGCTAATACAAGCGATTCGACGGGACGAATAAGCTATCTCAGCGCGCTAATCTTATGTTTGGTTTCGCTAATACCTACAACTGTAGTTTAGTCTCGGTAATCCAGATATGGTTGACCTCGAATCAAGCTCGTCCATTTCTCAGGAGATCCCACTTCGTCTGCTCTTATACCTTACGGGAACTATTCTATTAAGGGCAGTAGCGGAGACAACCCAGTCTTCATAACAAATCTTACAACGAAAACCAGAGAGGCTTAGCACCTGCTTTCAAAATGTCGTGAATTTCGTGCGCGCCGATCTCGCGTTGGTATCACATCCTCCGAGCTACTTATCTCCAAAGTCGCGGATATACTCGGATATAAAACTCAGGCTACCTTTGGTAAGGCATTTGAGCGATGGCACAATCAATCACCGCGTGAAGCTCGGCGACCCTCATAAAGGGATCATTGAACTGCAATAACACCTAGAGGACATTCTGATGTATTTTATCGAATAAAAAAGAAAAATACTTTTGGAAATTAAAGGAACAGGTCCAGTCGGTGTTCGCGTGTTAGGTTTAATGGGTAAAATGCTCAGAGTAAAAAAGCGAAGTGGAGCGAGATAGGAATTAAAGATGTCGAATTTAGTCAAAACAAATTGTCCTAGGGACTGCTACGATGCCTGCGGAATTTTAGTGGAACTACGTGATAATGGGAAACATAGAATTCTAGGCGATCCGGATCACCCTATGTCTCGCGGCAAATTATGTTCAAAGTGTGCAATTGCATATAACGATTCTTGGCAGAGTGATCAGCAGCGCTTACTGCATCCTTTAAGAAGACTTGGCCCCAAAGGAAGCCAAGAATTTCAAAGGGTAAGTTGGGACGAGGCACTTACCATTGTATGTGACCAAATAAAAACAGCGATCAACACTCATGGTCCAAGCTCTGTATTGCACACTCACTATTCTGGTACGTTGTCGTTGACGGGATACACCTTTCCGAGCCGATTTTTTAACTACCTCGGAGCTACAGAAGTCGATCCTGACACTATTTGTAATGCAGCAGGACATTCTGCGTGGAGTCTACTTTTCGGCAACTCTATCTGCGGCTTCGATCCTAGGACGATAAAAAGCGCGAACTCGATTTTAGTCTGGGGCGCTAACCCATCACATTCTGCCCCGCACGTAAATGAGCATTGGCTCGGGCAATTTTCAGGAAGTACCATCGTAGTCGATCCTATTCGGACCCAAACTGCTATCGCGGCCGATCTGCATCTGCAACCTCGCCCAGGGTGCGATGCTGCTCTTGCATTCGCTCTATTGCATTGCTTGCAGTCTAATGGTGATTTCGATGAAAAGTATATTCAATCGTATACTCTTGGGTTTGAGGAAATAACCGAACATATCCGACAAGCCAATCCCATATGGGGCGAAAAACACACTGGAGTTCCTTCCGAAAAAATCAAGGCAGCTGCTAAGATTTACGGCGAAGGCCCATCGATGCTTTGGTGCGGGCAAGGATTGCAACGTCAAGCCACCGGTGGAAATATCATGCGTTCAATTGGTCTGCTACCGGCGCTAACTGGCAATATCGGAAAACCTGGCACTGGTTATTACTACCTAAATATCACGCCAGCGATTGCCGGAATTGATTTTGACTGGCTTCAGGGTAATGACCTTGCGTCGACCGAAAAGCAATTAATTAGCCATATGGAGCTAGCAGAAGAATTAGGAGACAAAGACAGGTTTAAAGTCTTTTTCTCATGGAATACTAACCCACTGGCATCAGCCCCCGAACAGAACAAACTGCGAGAGAATTTAAAGCGCGACGATCTATTTGTGATCGCGAGTGATATCTTTATGACTGATACGTGTCGATATGCGGATATAGTCTTGCCTGCTTCTAGTTTCTTAGAATATGACGACTTAACCTTTAGCTACTTTAATTACTACTTAGGCGCCCAATCAAAAGTATCAGAGCCGAGGGGTGAATCGTTACCCAACGCTGAGATATTTCGCCGCTTAGCGAAAAAGATGAATTTTGATCATGCATCACTATTTGAATCAGATAGCAGTGTCATCCAATGTATGATGAAGCAGGCAGGTCTCAACTTTTCTTTTAAAGAACTCCAATTGCGGGGCTATGAGTATATTAGCAATGATGTATTTATACCGAACTCGAATCATACTTTTGATACTCCAAGCCAAAAGATCGAAATAGCTTCGGAGCAAGCGCAAGCCATGGGACTCCCTCGAGTACCCCAACCTTGGTTTGAAGCGCCGGTAGGAAAAGGAAAGTTTAGACTTTTAAGTCCCGCTTCTTATTGGCGTATGAACGATTCCTATTCAAATGATAAAAATATCCAAAAAAGATCAGGTGAGGCAAAATTACTTATCCACCCCGATGATGCTATCAAGTTGGATATCACCGACAAGACAATCGTAGAAATTTCAAACGCTACTGGGGCTGTGCGGCTGACAGCTTGTATCGATGACACAGTGCCTCTAAAAACACTAGTATCGTACAAAGGAAGATGGCCAAGCGTTGAGCCCTCAGGAGGAAACGTAAATTTTGTGCATGCTGCCAATATTTCGGATATGGGTAATAGCTCAAGCGTTCATTCTACTGAAGTAACACTCCGAGTGATATAAAGTTATCTTTTCCTGCGCCTCCGCGCACGGGGCACTCGCACCGTTCGGTAATTAAGTCATCAGTCTTAATCTGCCTGAGAATAATTTTCGCGGCGCTGAGAGAGCGAATCTAACTCTGCAATGATAGATTAAAAGACTCGCGGGAGACTTTAAATACGCCCGCTATGGTTTATGCCCCAAATCGCGGTTCAGGCAATCCTTTTATGCCTAATCCGGTCACTCTGAAAAGGCTTCCTGCATTGAATTGTGGTTTATTCTGTTTGGCAAAAAGATCATGTGCCGCAGGATGTGAAACTCTCGCCATAGATGTTACAAATATTTCATCAAGATTTGGACCACCAAAGCATAAACTTGTGATATTTTTTACGGGCATTCCTATTTTTAGATCTATCGAACCATCAGGCGCATAACGTATCAGATCTCCACCGATAACCATCGCCGTCCAAAGATAGCCTTCCGCATCGACTGTTGCCCCATCATAAAGGCCATCAAGATCATTCGACTTGGAAAATTCTTTTCTATCGCTTAAGGATCCGGTCTCAATGTTGTATGAATATGATAAGAAATGCTGCTTGAAAGTATCAGCAAAGTAGAAAACTGAATTATCCGGAGACCAACAAGGGCCATTAGAACAAATAATATTAGTCTCAAGCTGGATGACGGAAAAATCCGGGTTAAGACACCAGAGCGAGCAAATATCATGTTCCTCCTTATCATCCATCCCGCCCACAATAAACCTTCCGCGCCTATCAGTTTTGCCGTCATTTAGTCGTACTCGCGGATTGTCTTCGTCGATTAGAGCTATTGGTTCAAGTGACTCATCAGAAAAATCAAAGGAGTAGAAACCGTCAGCTAGAGCAAGAATAGCATTCCCATCTTGACGTATAGTCATGGCACCAATTTCTTTATCCAGATACCAGCTACTAATTTTCTGGCTGGCGTAATCCATCCTCCAGATTGAAGGTTTTCCGACACGGTTGCCAGTGCCGTCGACCCAAAATAGTGTCTGGGACTGTGCGTCCCATATCGGACCTTCGCCAAGGTGATTGTTACTGGAGATTAAAGATTCAATTTGAAGGCCCATTTTCGCTATTACCATTATTAGCCGATACTTTAAGTATTAAAGATGTCTAGCCCTAGGTCCACCTCTCAATTGTAAGAGTGAGTAATTATGACTTTACTCTGCGGATATTGTGAGTTAAAAACGCGTACTTCCAAAGCCCATCGTACCTCCAATACCGTCGACTGACATTCCCTCACTTATATTAAACGATATATCTATATGTAGTTGTTTCCTGTGTAATATTGACCGGAGTCGCAAATTCCACTACCCCACTCAGAGTATCAACGTCATCATCGTTTGTAATCAAGAATTCATTTATTATCTAATAAACAACCGGTGATACTCGCACCAGTTTTAGCGACGTTATTTTCTGTGACTGATACCAAAAAAGGTTCTGAAAAAGGACTAAGAATTTCCGCATAAGTATGCCGGTTTATGTATCATATCTCCTGCGAATAGAGGCCTCAAGAGTCCCCTTCAGGCCGATTCTAAACCCCTCTGTAAGGTTTTGACTATCCTTAAGTAACCATCTGTAAATAGTGCATTTAAATCTCTTGGGGAGTCTTTAAGAGAATTTAAAAAGTTTACGGTATAATGGTCTACAAATATAAAATAACTACTAATTAAATCAATAATTTATATTATACCAATTCGAATGCGTATTTTTATCCTAATTTAAGACAGACTTATTTCATCTCAGTAATCTGGGGCATATTAGTAGTAAGATATGAAAACTCTGTGTCGCAAATTTAATCCGGAGGCCTTTTTCATTCGTATTTTGTTTGTAAAAGGTGCAAATATTCAACCATTAAGCTATCAGCTTTACGTGGAGTGTTCTAATTCTTCAAGCCAAAATATTTAGGGGAGTAATCGTATAATGAATAAATCGTTAGAAAAAATCTTACAGAATGCTGATGTTAGTCTGAGCGTACTCCAAGCGCTTGCTGACAATAGCTTTGATTCTGTTCTTGTTACGGACGCAACTAAAGCCGGAAAAATTATTTATGCGAATAAATCATTCAGCAAATTGACAGGCTACACCCAAGCAGAGGTGATTGGTAAAACTCCACGAATTCTACAAGGAGCGGCAACCGATAAAAAAGTCGTGGGTCGCCTAAGGGAAGCGCTTATAAAAGATAAGAAATTTGAGGGCAAAGCGATAAACTATAAAAAAAATGGGACCCCTTTTATTATGTATTGGAGAGTAGTTCCAGCCCGCGTCGGAAAAAATACAAAAGTATGGATAGCTATCCAACGAGAGGGAGTTGCAGTAGAGTAACGAATCGCCAGTATTAAAGTCTCAAATACTGACTATTGCTTACTGACTATTGCTAAAATTTTTTGGTACGTTTGGTTGTGGGCAAAATGAAGGCCAAGAATATAGAAGCGGACTCTGGCTCAGTCGATCGGAGTTCGAATTCCTGTACCCCGCCCAATCTTCTAAGCTAAATCTCCTAAATCAATCAGCCGCATACCATTAGTTCGAATTCGTGTTCAAAGGGTTATGACTAGTTTGCCGAAATGGTCTGCTGCGCGCATTGAACGGTAGGCTTCCCGGGCGTCATCAAACGCAAATGTTGCGTCGACAACTGGATTCACTTCGTGAACGGACAACGCCTGGTTCATGTCCTCAAACATTTGACGGCTACCCACATAGATACCGTGCAAGCGTTGAGATTTCATCAGTATTGGAAGTGGATCGATTTGACCCAGTGCGAGCACCCCAATGAGGCCAATAGAACCGCCAACTCTCGTTGCGGCGATTGATTTCTGTAAGGTACCAGGACCGCCGACTTCGACAGTATGGTCAACGCCGTGGCCGTCGGTTATATCGAGTACCTCGTCTTGCCACTCGGGATTTTTGCGATAGTTAACCGTCTGCCATGCACCTAGCCTACAGACTCTCGCCAATTTCTCTTCGCTCGAAGACGTAATCACAACACGCGCACCTAGCGCCTTACACAGCTGCAATGCAATGATCGAAACGCCCCCGGTCCCGAGTAACAGCACTGTATTACCGGCTCTAACACCACCGCGGGTTAGACTATTCCACGCAGTGACTGCGGCACAAGGAAGAGTTGCGGCTTCAATGTCGGACATATACGCAGGCGTCGCGACGAGCCCGTTCTCATGTACCGCTCGGTATTCCGCAAGCATTCCCTCTGCCGTGCCACCGCGTGCGGTAGTCATGTCGCTCGCAGTGATCTCGCCATCAAGCCAGCTTTCAAAAAAAGTCGCGCAGACACGGTCGCCGACCTTAAAGCGAGTGACATTTGCGCCAACCTCAACAATTTCACCGGCGCTGTCCGAGTTGGGAATTCTTGGAATGGGGAGATTACGCGCACTGGGGTTTTCAACAGTTAGCAAATCACGGTAATTGATCGATGATGCACGAACCCGAATCAATACTTCGTAAGGCCCCGGACGGGGAGTATCGATATCACGCAAGGCCAGGGCGTCAATGCCATCATCGGAGTTAATTTGATAGGCTTTCATAAAGTTCTCTTCTTAGCTGGTTATCGCATTAGTCTGTTAGGTTTAGTTATTAGAACACTCTGTGATGCGCGCTGTTAATCTCTATTTGTATACTGAGCGTAGTAGGTGAGAAGACTAGGCCTTAGACGCAAAGGCGGCCACTAGCATAATTTACATTATGTTTACTAGGGAACAGTAGGCGTTTATAATGCGCGCGAGTGAAAGTTTTGCATACTATACGTATACTTTTTCTTAAAAACTCAAAGAATTAAGAATAATAACTGGCAAATAATAAAATATTTCCATTTATAATCAATCACTTGGGGCCGTTAGCTCAGCTGGTAGAGCACCGGACTTTTAATCCGATGGTCGTAGGTTCGATCCCTACACGGCCCACCATTTTTCTGCTGTCCAACCTGACAATCAGATGTTCGCGGGTTAAATTTCACACCGTGCTTTGTTTTTCGACGCGACTGTTACGCCCTATGACATAGCGAATTATCGAATCTTATCCTGCTCCATTTCCAAAATAAGTTTTTCGATTTGTCCCAGCCGATAGATAATTTTTTGCCTTTGATAATTACTCAAAGTTTTGGTACGTCGCGCCAAACGAAGTTGCTCAGCAGCATGGGCATATTCACCGACACTTAAATAATACTCAGCTGTCGCAGTGAAAGAATTCACCTCGTCACCGAGTCCACTCTCAGCCCTCGCTAATAAATTATAAAATTTGGGATCTCTGCGATCTGCCAAACCGTAATTTGAGAGCACTTTCTTTGCATTAGACGCACTTTCGATATGCAGTAAAGAATCTACGTACCCGTACACAGCTGCTCGGTTTTCGGGTTCCAAAGTATAAGCTGTCCGGAAGTGGGCAATCGCCTGATCATATTTCCTTACCTTACTCTCGATAGCACCAGCCGCTAAATGAAATGGTACTACCATCGGGTAATCCTGAATAAGATCAGATATTTCACTTTGAGCTTTCTTAAAGTGCCCAGCCTCACTTAAGGCAAGCGCATATCCATAACGCGCTACCTCGCGATGCACGTAATCCTTATTTTTCAGTTTGTATTCGAAAATACTCACGGCCTCCGCGGGATCAAACTGCGCACGAACCTCTAATTTAGCCTTAACAAGATGGTACTGATAGCTGTCCTTTCTAATGTCACTCGGACGGATCCTCTCTGCCCTTCCGCGAGCTTCGGCTATCCGATTAACCGTAATTGGATGAGTCCTCAAATACTCTGGAATTAAACCAGGATCCGTGAATCGACTCGCTCGTTGCATTTTCTCGAAAAAATCAGCCATTTTTCTAGTGTCGTAACCCGCCGCAGCTACTAACCGAATCCCTAACGCGTCAGCCTCTTTTTCATTCGATCGCGTGAAATTAATTTGGAATTGTTGAGCTGCAGCTTGTGTCGCCATAATTGCAGCAGCTCCCGCCTCGGGATCTACCGCTGTCAGGGCGATCGCCGCAAACATCGCTGCCATAGCTGGCATATTCATCCTCATACCAGCTTCAATACCCCGGGCACCATGGCGTTGTGTTACATGAACTATCTCGTGACCCATAACAGAAGCGAGTTCAGATTCATTCTCTGTACGTAAAATAAGACCTGTATGAAAAGCGACAAACCCGCCCGGCACGGCAAACGCATTTACAACGTTGCTATCAATCACAAAAAACTCAAATTCATTATAATAATCTGTATGGTCAGACAGGCTCCGTCCTAATTGCTGTATGTAGTCTTCTACCTCAGGATCAGTCACCAAAGGTGCCAATTTTCGCATTTGCCGTACGAAATTTTCTCCAAGCTTACGTTCCTGTGCCGGCGAAATAATCGCTCCAGCGGAATCGCCAAAATCGGGCAATTCGATATTCTCTTGGCTGTAGAGTCCACTTGCAGCAAAAAGTAATCCCATGAGCAGCAAAAAACTAAAACGAATTAAAGCCAATTTAAAATCCTATATATTAAATTTTCTATTAACACACTAACATGAAAAAAAAAGTGAGAATAAGTTACGATAGTGTAATTTAGTTCTGTAAGATAAAATTGTACAAAAAATTCCGAGATCTATATAAGTATGGCACGACAAAAATTTAATGCTTTCTATGCTCAGTCGGGAGGAGTTACGGCAGTCATTAACGCGTCAGCCTGCGGCCTAATCGAAACCGCGCGCAAGGAAACTAATATTGGTAAAATCTATGCGGGGCGAAATGGGATAATTGGAGCGCTCACAGAGGATTTAATCGACACGTCCAAAGAGAGCGACTTAGTAATTAGCAAGCTGAAGCATACGCCTGCAGGCGCATTCGGTTCCTGCCGTCATAAGCTTTCCGATCCAGCTGAAAATCCAGAGGAGTACCTTAGATTAATAGAGGTCTTCAAGGCGCATGATATAAAATATTTTTTTTATAACGGCGGAGGTGACTCACAGGATACTACAAATAAAATAGCGCAGTTTAGTAAGGAGAATGACTATCCTCTGGTATGCATTGGTATACCCAAAACAATAGACAACGATCTACCTATCACCGACAATTGCCCAGGATTCGGCTCGGTAGCTAAATATGTCGCCATCTCAATAAAAGAGGCCGGATTTGATGTCGCCTCCATGGCGAAAACCTCTACTAAAATTTTTGTGCTGGAGGTTATGGGTCGGCACGCTGGCTGGATCGCTGCCGCAAGTGGTCTGGCTAGCAACCATGAAAGCGAAGCGCCTCACATAATTTTATTTCCCGAGCGTGTATTCGATGAAAAAGCTTTTTTAAAACGCGTGAAAGAGTGTGAGGAAGCCTACGGATATTGCACTATAGTAGTGTCCGAAGGAGTGCGCGACCAGTCGGGAGCCTTTTTAGCGGATAGCGGAACAACAGACGCGTTTGGCCACGCCCAGTTAGGCGGCACTGCTCCCGTGATCGCTAAATTGATAAAAGAGAATCTGAACCTCAAATACCACTGGGCGGTAGCCGACTACCTACAACGGGCAGCGCGTCACATTGCGTCTAAAATAGATGTTGCGCAAGCGTATGCGCTTGGAGAATCGGCGATTAAAATGGCGCTTTCGGGAGAAAATGCAATCATGCCCATCATTGAAAGAACATCAGACGAACCTTACGAGTGGCGAATAGGGAAAGCAAATTTATCGGATGTGGCCAACGTTGAAAAAACAATGCCAGACGATTTTATAGGCCAAGACAATTTTTCTATCACAGATGCCTGCAGAACATATCTCGAACCACTGATCATGGGTGAAGATTACCCTCCATATATCAATGGGATCCCAGACTACGTGCGTCTAAAAAATGTCTCGGTGAGAAAAAAACTGAAAGAATTTTGACCTGAGCGAGATAAAAAGTACAATCATTCGGCGTAAATGAAATAAAAACACTAATTTTCATCAATTTTTAAAACAATTGTGGTTACATCCAACAATCAATTTAGATAGGGGCCTCTACTAATGTCGGCATTTTTATCATATATCTCATCCGAACCATTAACATTTGCCATACTCTGTGGCTTGGGCGCGGTCATCTACGGTGCTATCTCCGTTAAATGGATTCTTGCTCAGCCCGAAGGCAACGAGCGTATGCGAGAAATCGCCTCAGCCATACAAGAAGGTGCGAGCGCATACTTAAATAGGCAGTACACCGCCATCAGTGTCGTGGGCGTTGTTCTTTTTGTGGCGCTGTGGCTCGCGTTAGACTCAGCCACGGCCGTCGGCTTCCTAATCGGAGCATTATTATCTGGTGCTGCAGGATACATTGGAATGAATATATCCGTTCGATCAAACTTGCGCACCGCGGAGGCCGCCAAAACAAGTATGAACGGAGCACTGCAAGTAGCATTCCGCGGAGGAGCAATAACTGGACTGCTTGTTGTGGGGCTTGGGCTACTAGGAGTAGCCGGCTACTATGCTTACTTGGGTGGAACCGAAGGCGGCAAACATGCCCTGCATGCCCTAATTGGACTTGGTTTCGGAGGCTCCTTAATATCCATTTTCGCTCGATTAGGGGGAGGGATCTTTACTAAAGGAGCAGATGTAGGGGCAGACTTGGTCGGAAAAGTTGAAGCCGGGATACCCGAAGACGATCCACGTAATCCTGCAGTTATTGCAGATAACGTGGGAGACAACGTTGGTGATTGTGCCGGTATGGCGGCCGATCTTTTCGAAACCTACGCAGTGACTGTCATTGCTACCATGCTTTTAGGATTTCTAATGGCTGACACGGTAGGAGCCAATGGCATTATTTATCCATTAGTTTTAGGGGGTGTTTCTATAATTGCCTCGATAATTGGATGCTTCTTTGTGAGCGCCAAGGAAGATGGTAGCGTCATGGGAGCTCTCTACAAAGGACTCGTCGCGGCCGGCATCTTAGCTGCAGCTGCCTTCTATCCTATCACGCAATCTTTAATGGGTACCGATGACGTCAGTGCAAACGGTCTCTACGGTTGTGCGCTAATTGGGCTCGCGCTAACTGCGGCGTTGGTTTGGATCACAGAGTATTACACTGGTACGGACTACGGTCCTGTTAAACATATCGCTGAAGCTTCTGAAACTGGACACGCTACTAATATTATTGCTGGCATAGGTGTTTCGATGAAGGCTTGCGCGTTGCCAGTAATAGTCATCTGCGCAAGTATTTATTACGCGCATGCATGGGCCGGACTTTACGGTATAGCTATTGCAGCAACGTCAATGCTGTCAATGACTGGAATCATCGTAGCTTTAGATGCGTTTGGACCAATCACTGATAATGCTGGTGGTATTGCTGAAATGGCTGAGCTACCTGCTGAAATCCGAGTCATCACTGACAAACTCGATGCAGTGGGTAATACGACAAAAGCTGTAACAAAAGGTTACGCGATTGGTTCTGCAGCGCTGGCTGCACTAGTCTTATTTGCTGACTACACAGCAGGGCTTAAAGACGCTAACTTAGAAATTATTTTCCTACTTTCTGACCATGAAGTGGTAATAGGACTGTTTCTTGGGGGAATGGTGCCTTTCTTATTTGCGGCGATGGGAATGGAAGCAGTAGGAAGAGCAGCAGGATCGGTCGTTCTAGAAGTGCGTCGGCAATTCAAAGAGATTCCGGGCATTATGGAAGGAACCGGGAAACCCGACTACTCTCGAGCTGTCGACCTTTTAACAAAGGCTGCGATTAAAGAAATGATAATACCATCACTTCTACCAGTCGTCGTGCCGGTATTAGTTGGACTCCTCCTCGGCCCTAAAGCTCTAGGTGGGTTACTCCTAGGGACGATAATTACAGGGCTCTTTGTCGCGATCTCCATGACTACCGGAGGCGGAGCTTGGGATAATGCAAAGAAATATATCGAAGACGGAAATTGTGGTGGAAAAGGATCCGAGGCGCATAAAGCAGCCGTCACAGGTGATACTGTAGGTGATCCATACAAAGATACGGCAGGGCCAGCGATTAATCCTCTAATTAAAATCATTAATATAGTTGCGCTGCTTATTATTCCTTTGCTTTCAGCCTAATGAAATAATTACTTGTGTCATGTGAAGCCCCAGTTTTCCTACTGGGGCTTTTTTTTTGGCCAACGCATTGTTCTCAAAAAATATTCGTTATACTCGGTGATAGGGAAGTCCCTCGGAAATAGACCATGCGCGATAAATCTGTTCAGATAAAATAATTTGCACCAATTTGTGCGGGAACGTTAACTTGGATAGAGACCACCTTTCTTCAGACCTAGATAGAACGCTTTCGTCTATCCCATCAGCGCCCCCAATTACTATTACTATCTTCCTCCCATGGTCTCGCAATATCTGTAGCTTTGCGGCCAATGATGAGCTCGTCATGTGGGCACCACGGCTATCTAAACAAATTAAGTAACAATTTTTAGGTATATTTTTTAGTAGCCTAGTCCCTTCTTCAGCTTTCCTCCGCTCCGCATTCTGTGTGTGAGATGAAGGTGCGAGGTAAGTAAACCGGAGAGAAAAATTTTTCGGCAACCTTTTTTCATATTCCTTACAAAGTGCCAAGATTGATTCCGGGGGCCGTCGACAAACGGCGAGTATATCTAACGTCATAATCTAGTCGGCCTAAAGTGTCCTATATACCGACATGCCCCTCCCACAGACGCTCTAATTGATAGAAAGCCCTCGCATCAGGGTGCATAATATGGACCAATACATCTCCGGCATCTACCAAAACCCATTCGTAGCCTATTTCACCCTCTATCCCATGAACTGAATAACCGGCGTCTTTTACTAGGGTCGACACTCTCTGGCTTAAAGCCTTAACTTGCCGAGTAGAAGTGCCTGTCGCGATCACCATATAGTCTGCAATGGTTGTTATGTCTCTTACTTCGAACACTTTTAAGTCTAAAGCCTTACCATCAGATAAGCCTTCTAAGATAATTTCACGAAGATTGCAGGAATTTTTCGTAGTTAAATTAGTCATAATTGATACAGGTTCTTTTGCTCAATAAAATACGCCACCTCTTCTGGTACCAAACCCATTAATGATTCACCTTTTAAAACATTGCAACGAATTTTAGTGGAAGAGACATCCATTAACGGAGCTTCCAAAAAATAAAGCACTCCACATCTTTTTGAATGTAAGCTGGTTACACTCTTCGAAAGCGCACTCTCAAAGGTAGGCTTTAAGTGGGCGGGAATGCCATTATGTGAATTCGGGCGGCCAGCTACTACAATATTAACAATGCTCAGTAATTTATCATACGACCTCCAGCTACCCAGCTGATCAAACGAATCTTTCCCCAAAAGTAAACACAATGATCTCGTTGGATATTCATCGCGAAATGACTGAAGCGTTTCTACGGTATAGCTCACTCCACCCCTGTTAATTTCTGTTTCGTCTAAAAAAAATGGAGGGCGCAATGCGCTATGAAGCATTTTCAGTCTGTCCTCTAATCTTGTCAAACTAGCCTCCCTGTGCGCGGGCAAGTTCAGCGGAATAAACCGCACCTGCTCAAGCCCGATTAGATCAATCGCACTTTTAGCTAAATTAAGATGGCCTAAATGTACAGGATCGAAACTTCCTCCGAACAAGCCAATAGGCATTAAGGAACTAGTCAATCGAATCGTCTCTTATGCACAAAAACATGATTAACGACGGACGTCTCCGTCTCCGAGCACAACCCATTTTTGACTCGTAAGCCCTTCAAGCCCCACAGGACCTCGCGCATGGAACTTATCCGTACTTATACCTATCTCCGCCCCCAAGCCATATTCAAACCCATCAGCAAATCGTGTGGAAGCGTTTACCACGACCGAACTGGAATCTACTTTCCGAATAAAGTCGCGAGCGTTTTTCCTATCTTCGGTGACTATCGCGTCGGTATGCCTCGAACCATACTCCGCGATGTGACTGATCGCAGTGTCTAGATCATCCACAATTTTAATAGATAAAATCGGGCCTAGATATTCTGTACCCCAGTCCGCGGAATCGGCTGCTAAAATCTTAGATGAAAATTTTCTAGTCCGATCACAACCTCTTAACTCTACAGCAAGGTTACTGTAAGACTCTATCAATCTCGGAAAAATATTTTTAGCGGCGATTGGCGTCGCCAACAAAGTTTCCATGGTATTGCAAGTCCCAAATCGCTGAGTTTTAGCATTCAATGCGATATCATGCGCCTTTTTTTCGTCGGCCGAATCATCCAAAAATACGTGGCAAACCCCATCGAGGTGTTTAATCACCGGCATTTTTGCCTCGGTGCTCACAAGCTCGACTAACCCTTTCCCGCCACGGGGAATCACCACATCTATATGCTCAGAGAGATTCAACATAGTATTAACCGCATTTCTATCTTTACTCTCAACTAGTTGTACCGCACCGTTAGAAAGTCCAGCGGCCGTAATAGCCGAGGAGATCACCTCGGCAATAACTTTGTTTGAGGAAAAGGCCTCTGACCCACCTTTCAAGATTACTGCGTTCCCAGATTTGATACATAATGCAGCTACGTCAGCAGTTACATTAGGGCGTGACTCATATATCACACCTACCACGCCCAGAGGCACTCGCATTCTTCCCACATCGATTCCTGAAGGTCTTGAAACTAGATCTGTTACAAACCCTACTGGGTCTGGTAGAGCCGCCACGGAAAGCACCCCCGCCACCATGTCACTCACCCTTTGAGGGCTTAACTTAAGTCTGTCTATTAGCGCATCGTCTAGCCCAGACGCCATCTCAATATCACATTCATTCGCTTCCAAAATAATAGATTCTGCATCACCCAATGCCTCAGCCATAAGTCGGAGAGCGTTATTTTTATTATCGGTAGATGCAATAGACAACATGCTCGCTGCGTCCTTACTCCGCTGGCCGAGATCCAGTAAATAGGCTGTCAAAGAATCGCCACCCCAGCCCGTATCACCTCGCTTATTCATAATAATCAATCTTTAACCATTAACTTAGAAAACGACATCATATCGCAGATATTTAACGAAAGGATTTCAATCTCATCCCATACGCTGCCTAACCGAGCGCCTTTTATTACGGTATCAATATAATTCGCATGCAGAAGTAACGTCAGTACTTGTGCGGCCGTAGCCTTCTGTATGAATATTTTAAACGCATCTTTTCGCGGGCCCCAGATTCTAGCGCTATCGATAAATTTCGCTACGGAACCCCCATTTTCTGCCTCTGCAATAATAAGCGCTAGTACACGCAATTCTCTTGCGATAGCCCAGATTATCAACACTGGTTCAATACCAATTTCTCTCAACCGCCGAACAACTCTTAGCGTCCGATGCAAATCGCCTCGTAATAAAGTATTTGTTAAATCATATATATTAAAACTACCACTATCATTCATTGACCCGACAATATCGGCTTCCTCAATTCTGTGCCCAGATGTCGCCAACGCAAGTTTTTCTAGCTCCTGCGAGGCAACAAGTAGGTTACCCTCAACCCGTTCGCAAAAAAGCTGAAGAGCCATTTGTGAAAATTCCATCCCAAGCTCTCTACCGGTGGCGACAATCCAATGCGATAGCGCAGAGCTATCTAGCATTTTCGATTCGAAAAAAACACTACTGGACTGGAGAGACTTGAACCATTTAGCTTTTTTTATCGAGGACTCATTATTTTCTAAAACAATCACAAACCGATCATCAGAATGATCGTTCAGAATAATTTGATCAAGAACGGATACCCCCAACTTATCTGGTTTTTTTGAGCCCATCCGAACTTCTATTAATCTTTTTTCAGAAAATAGAGACATCGAGTTTATTTCAGTGCCAAGTGATTCCCAATCAGACGGGCCAGAGACATGACAAACTAATCGCTCAGTGATGCCCTCATCATTGGCCTTGTTTCTAATGACATCCAAACATTTCATTAACTGAACAGGTTCGTCGCCAAATAAAAAATAAAGTTTATCGAGCTGGGCGCTAGAAAGACGCTGCTTTAGAGAGGCAACAGAAATTTTCATGCCGCTCAGCGCGCCTGATAAGATCTAAGTGCAGAGACAATTCGTGAAGTGAGCATAGCAACGGTTTCCTCTGTTATCGCGCGTCTCAGCACTCTCTCATTTTCGTTAGTACCGTAAATCGATGTCTCATCAAATATGAAATCTTTTCGGGTTGTAAGGGTTTCAACTGGTAACACTAATGCGCCAGAGGACGTACGTAAATCAAAATCTACTTTAACTGTCAACTCAATCTCGCGAGCCTTTCCGGTTTGGGTCGATACTGACAATAGGCTTCGTTCGTACCTTTCATTTGAAACAGTCAGGATAAAATCTGCCTTTGTTCGAGCTAAAAGCCCAATATCATGGAGCACCAATTGCCTACTCAATGAATTTGAAACATTAACTGCATTTTTTTGCTTAACATGAACCGAAGCATCCAGACTATCGTAAACCGTGGTCCCACGAAGACGCCAACCGCCACATGCACTAAGTAATGCGCATATTACTAACATCACCAAAATATGTCTCAAATTGAACATCGTTAGTCGCTCACTACTATATTTACCAGTTTGCTGGGCACAACAATCATTCTGCGAATAGTTTGATCTTTAGTAAAGCGCTTTACATTACCGTCTTCAAGAGCCATCGATTCATAAACTTCTTTCGTCGCGTCGACAGGAACACTGATGATAGCTCGCTTACGTCCATTAACTTGAACGACTATATTAATCTCCGACGTTACTAGAGCTTTCTGATCGGCTTCCGGCCAACCAACTAGCAAAAGATCTTCTTGCGAACCCAAATTACGCCAAATTGCGGCTGCTATGTGAGGAACTACCGGTGCAATAAGTTTACATACCGTTTCAAATCCCTCCTGTTTAATTGCAAGTGTGTCATTATCATCGGCATTCACACTGCTTAAATGATTTACTAGTTCCATCACGGCCGCTATAGCAGTGTTAAACTTATAACGTCGACCAATATCATCTGTTACCTTTACGATAGTTCGGTGAATATGCCTTCGTAATTCTCCTAACACGGGATCAAGCTCATCCTTCTTGTAAGTTCTTTTATTTTGATTAGTGGATTTGGCATGTTCAAAAACCATTCTCCAGAGAGACTTTAGAAATCTAAAAGATCCCTCCACCGCAGTATCGGACCATTCCAAAGTTTGTTCTGGGGGTGCAGCAAACATCGTATATAATCTAACCGTATCGGCGCCATACTTCTCTATTAGGGCTTGTGGATCAACTCCATTGTTTTTAGATTTTGACATTTTTTCTATCGGGCCGATGTCGACCTCGCGACCGTCAGCCTTTAAAACACCACTTAATGCCACACCTTTGGAATCAGTTTTTATCTCCACCTCCTCAGGCGAAAAATACTTTCTTCGGCTATTACCCATTTCTCGGTAATATGTCTCTTTACAAACCATGCCTTGAGTTAGAAGTTTCTTAAAAGGTTCATCTGAGCTAACTAATCCAGCGTCTCGCATTGTTTTATGGAAAAAACGGGCGTACAGAAGATGTAACACAGCATGTTCCACTCCGCCAATATAAATATCGACGGGCATCCAGTAATTTACTCTGTCATCTAGCATCATATTTGCTTGATCTGGCGAGCAAAATCTAGAAAAGTACCACGAAGATTCGAAAAAAGTATCGAACGTGTCGGTCTCTCTGCGTCCGACAGTCCCATCAGGTAAAACCGCCTCAACAAACTCTTTGATATTAGATAGTGGGGTCCCTTGCCCATCGTCTGGTAGGGCCACGGGCAACATATCGTCCGAGACTGGGATTTCTGTCCCATCTTCGCTATACATCACCGGTATAGGACAACCCCAATAACGTTGCCTGGAAACCAGCCAGTCGCGCAGACGGTACTGTACCCGACGAACACCAGTTCCATTCGATTCCATCAGCTGAATAATCGATTCACAGGCATCTTCAAAATCTAGACCCGAGTGGACGTCACTTTGTACAAGATTGCCTTTTTCAACATATGCACGCTTAGAAATATCAGGTATTTCGCCATTCCCGCAAGATATGACGGGCCTAATAGGTAAATCGTATTTTTTAGCAAAATCCCAATCTCTTTGGTCGTGGGCCGGTACTGCCATGACTGCGCCAGTCCCGTAGCTCATCAACACAAAGTTTGCCACATAAACAGGGATAGGCTCGTCGGTAAGGGGGTGGCGAGCATTTACGCCTAATGGAATACCTTTTTTCTCCATTTTTTCAAGGGCAGCTTCGGTTGTAGACTGCAACTTACATTCGTTAAGAAATTCTGCGACCGTATCATCAGCAGCAGCAACAGACAAAGCGAGTGGATGCTCGGGTGCAACTGCCATGAAACTGACACCATACAAAGTATCTGGCCGCGTCGTGAAAACCTCGAGCGAGTCATCCAGCCCAATCAACGCGAACTTCAGCTCCAAACCTTCCGAACGGCCTATCCAATTCCGTTGCATGGTCTTTACCGCATCGGGCCAATCCTCGAGATTATCTAGCTCATTCAACAATTCTTCTGCATAAGCCGTTATTTTAAGAAACCACTGGGGGATCTCTTTCCTCTCAACTAGTGCTCCCGATCGCCAGCCCCTGCCATCAATTACCTGCTCGTTAGCGAGAACAGTCTCATCCACTGGATCCCAATTAACAGTCGCTGTACTTCGGTATACTAAACCTTTCTCATAAAGCCTCAAAAAGAACCACTGTTCCCAACGATAGTATTCGGTTTTACAAGTCGCTAACTCTCGTTGCCAATCGTAACCGAAACCCAATCGCTCCAACTGAGATCTCATGTATGCTATGTTTTGATCCGTCCACTTGGCCGGATGTACGCCGTTCTCTATGGCTGCATTCTCCGCCGGCAAACCAAATGCGTCCCAACCCATAGGCTGCATTACATTTTTCCCGTTCATCCTCTGAAATCGAGCGATCACGTCGCCTATGGTGTAGTTTCGAACATGGCCCATATGCAGACGGCCGCTAGGGTAGGGAAACATACACAGACAATAAAACTTCTCTCGGTTTGGGTCTTCTGTCGCCCTGTACGCGCCTCTAGCCTCCCAATCACTCTGAAAAGCCTTTTCTATTAAATCGGGATCGTATCGTTCAGTTAAAAAATCTTGCATATAAAAATCTCATGTTTTATCGACATAAACTGCACTCTGCCGAAAGATAACTATAATCAAGTAGACAGCTAATGCGAAGGCAACCAGAAAGAGCCTCAATCCAAAGCATACAAGATTATCGCGCAAACAACCAAAAGCCGAACCCACAAAACTGCAATGCTACTTAGCGTGACCACAGAAAAACAAATGCTGCTCAAATGCGTACATTAAGAAAATTAATTCATTATAAATTGTAACAAAACCGTAATTATTTAGTTAATATAATTATGAATAAGCAAAACATGCGTATGCTAAGCAATGACCGCAAAAATTTTAATAGTAGAAGATGAGCCCGCCATACGACAAATAGTCGCGATGACAATGTCACACGAGGGTTTCAAGACAATAGAGGTTGATGACGTAACTGGAGCAACCGAATCGTTAGCAACCGTGTTACCTGATCTTATCATTCTAGACTGGATGATGCCCGGTTTAACAGGCTTGGAGTTTACTAAAAGAATAAAAAAATCACGCAGAACTAAGCACATACCTATTATTCTATTAACCGCAAAAAGCCAAGAATCTGATAAGGTAGCAGCCTTAAATTCCGGCGCAGATGACTACATCACTAAACCATTCTCCGCAGCTGAATTAGTCGCGCGGGTTAAAGCTGTATTAAGACGAGTCAACGTCTCCAGCGATCGCGAAGTCCTCAATGTCGGAAATATAAAGGTGGACTTAAAATCCCGTCGTGCGTTTTGCGAAGGCGATAAGTTAAATCTTAGCCCGCTCGAGTTCAAATTGTTAGAATTTTTTGTCAATCATCCAGAACGGGTCTTTACACGTACACAATTGCTCGATCAGGTTTGGGGCACTAGCACATTTATAGAAGATAGAACTGTCGATGTACACATACGCAGACTGCGAAAAGTTTTAAGTCGTCACGAATGCTCCGATTACATTCAAACCGTAAGGGGCTCCGGCTACCTTTTTACCGAAACCGTTGCCTGACTTGATGCGAAAAACAAGCCATACTGGTAAGTATGGTCAATCTCTTTATTTATAATGAAAATTTCTGACTTCTGGCGCCTACTCCTTTACGTAGCATTAGGGGCTACCCTCGGAGCCCTTGGCGGACAAGCACTTTTAGGAGTAGTCTTATCACTACTGGCCTATATTTGGCATTTACATCGCAGTCTAATCGGTCTTCTGAACCACGTAAATGGAGCAAGTAGTGACCAAAGTCCTAAAGAATCGGGAGTATTTGAGGAGATCAATTATTCGATAAGTCAATTGTTTAACAGGCATAAAAGCCGCAGACAACGTTTAACAGCGGTACTAAGGCAATTCGAGCAAGCTACCGCAGCTTGGCCCGATGCAATTGTGATACTCAATCAGACTGACGATATTGAATGGGCTAATCCCGCAGCCAGACATTTGCTCGATGTAAGGTGGCCTGAAGATAAAAAACAACGAATCACTAACATAATACGCATTCCGGCGCTTCGAGAATTCATTAGTTCAACTGGCAATACTGAAGAACAGACTGTCGATATAATTAGCCCACTACAGCCAGATGTGCATCTAAGTGCACTAACGGTGCCCTATAGTAAAACACACAAAATTTTTACTGCACGAGACGTCACAGAAATTTACCGCGCGATAAAAGTGCGAAGTGACTTCGTCGCAAACGTATCGCACGAGTTGAAAACACCTCTTACAGTGTTTCGTGGCTATTTAGAAGCGCTAACCATTCAGTCAGATATCTGCCCGCCAACCTGGCAACCCGCTTTAAAACAAATGACCGAACACTCGTTAGAAATGAGCAATCTTGTAGATACGTTACTCAACTTATCACATCTCGAGGAAAGTCAAATACCAGCTGATTCAGAGCCGATTGATATAAAACTGCTCCTTGAAGAAGTCGTCAAGGCGACCAGTCAAATTTACAAAGAGAAAAATCACGCCCTAACGATTCATATTGATTCTCAGAAGAAATTGACCGGATCGAGAGTGGAACTTTATAGTGCTGTGTCGAATCTTACTTTTAACGCTGCACATTACACGCCAAAAGATGGGGCGATTTCAATACGATGGTATCAACAAGATGCGTACCTGGTCCTAGAGGTGAAAGACAATGGCATCGGAATTGCTGAGGAGCACTTATCACGCATAACCGAGAGGTTCTACCGAGTTGATAACTCTCGAACGAGAACCGAGCAGGGCTCCAAAAACGGCCTAGGCTTAGCGATTGTAAAGCATGTCGTCAGAAGACACAGCGCATTGTTGAATATTACTAGTGAACTAGGCAGAGGGAGTTGTTTCTCGATTAAATTCAAACAATAATCGACTCATGTCTCTGATAAGCCGTCGCTAATTCCCGCTTTATTCTGACGATCGAATTTCCGCCTCGACTTGCTCCAAGGACACGTGCCGTACATTCTTTCCTTCGACTAGGTAAATTACGTTTTCAGCAATATTATTAGCATGGTCACCAATTCTCTCCAAGGCTCTCACAGCTAATATCGTATCAAGGCAGGTCGAAATCGTCCTCGGGTCTTCCATCATATAAGTCATCAACTGTCTCATGATAGCACCGGTTTCCGTATCAATCGCTCGATCCTCAAGAGCGACTTTAAAAGCTGCTTCTGAATCCATTCTCGCGAACGAATCCAAAGAATTTCTCACCATAAGTGCTACGTGTTTACCAAGTGTAGCCGCGCCACGATAATAACTACCGGCAACCAAGAAATTATCTTCGTGTAAAATTAGACGTGCAATCTTTTCGGCCTCATCGCCCATCCGCTCTAAATCTGTAATAGTCTTGCTTACAGCCAAAACTAGTCTGAGATCGCTTGCAGCTGGTTGCCTCCGCGCCAAAATATCAGTGCAGTCACTATCAATTTCAACTTCAAGTGCGTTAATTAAATAGTCGCTCACTGCCACATACTCGACCCCCTCGACTTCTCCCTTTGAAAAGTAGGCTAAAACTTTTTCTAAATGCTGTTCGATGAGACCACCCATTGCGAGCACCTTAGAGCGAATGTCTTCCAACTCATTGTCGAATTGTTGAGAAATATGATTGGGTAATCTTGAACTGGTCACGCGCTTTCTCCTCTATTTAGAAATCGGAATCAGTAACCCTAAAGTCCCAGGATACTATCGCTCTAGCCATAACGGCCGGTGATATAATCTTCCGTCTGCTTTTTTTCGGGCGTCGTGAAAAGATTTTTTGTATCACCAAACTCTATTAAATCACCAAGATACATGAAAGCCGTATAGTCCGAAACACGCGCCGCCTGCTGCATATTATGAGTCACTATAACTATCGTGTAGTCTTTCTTCAATTCAAAAATTAATTCTTCAATTTTAAGAGTAGATATCGGATCTAACGCGGATGCAGGTTCATCAAGCAAAAGCACCTCTGGCTCTATCGCGATCGCTCGCGCAATTACTAATCTTTGCTGCTGCCCACCCGATAAGCCAAGTGCAGATTCATTCAACCTGTCCTTAACTTCCTCCCATAGCGCAGACGCCTTCAACGCTTTTTCTACGGCTTCGTCTAAAACTGTTTTTGAAAAAGACCCTTGAATACGCAAGCCATAAGCGACATTGTCGTAAATCGACTTGGGGAATGGGTTTGGCTTTTGAAATACCATACCAACCCTTCTGCGCAATAGTGCAACATTCACCGACGGATCAAAGATATCTTCCCCTAGAAGATTTATTTTCCCAGTTATCCTTACCGTGTTTATCAGATCGTTCATCCTGTTAAAGCACCGTAGCAGCGTCGATTTCCCGCAACCTGAAGGCCCGATAAAAGCTGTTACCTTTTTCTGAGGAACTCTCAAGTTAATTTGGTTTAGGGCCTGCGCTTCACCATAAAACAGACTCAAATCATTAACTTCGACGGAGATTGGTGATTCACCTGTTTGCAAAGATTCATCGGTTGAGTCCGACCGAATAGAACTAACATCAACAGCTATCTTTGGTACCTCTTGGCCTATCTCACTTTCGACATTCATACTAAAATCCTTCAGGTATCGATGCCATCGTATTTTTCACGAAGGCGATTTCGAACAACTATGGCAGTTAGGTTAAGCGCAACAATTATCACAATCAACAACATCGAGGTGGCGTAAACTAACGGCCTTGCGGCCTCAACATTAGGACTTTGAAAACCCACATCATAAATATGAAATCCTAAATGCATAAACTTCTGATCCAAGTGTAAATATGGAAAATTTCCATCAAGTGGGAGGGAAGGAGCTAACTTAACGACCCCAACCATCATTAGCGGCGCCACTTCTCCCGCAGCGCGAGCGACGGCCAGAATTAATCCGGTAATCATCGCAGGCGTAGCCATGGGTAACACTGTTCTCCACAATGTTTCGGCTTTAGTCGCACCGAGCGCTAGGCTACCCTCTCTTATATTTTTTGGGATCCGAGACAGTCCTTCTTCAGTCGCCACAATAACCACTGGCACCGTTAATAGCGCTAAGGTTAACGAGGACCAAAGCAAACCGGGGGTTCCAAAGGTGGGCGCGGGGAGAAGTGCAGGGAAGAGCAATTTGTCTATCGATCCACCTACAATATAAACAAAAAAACCTAACCCAAAAACTCCATACACGATAGAAGGCACTCCAGCGAGATTATTAACGGCTATCCGTATAATTCGTGTGACTTTGCCTTGATAGGCGTACTCATGCAAATATATCGCCGCGATGACACCAAATGGCGTCACGATCACCGACATTAGCAGCACCATCATTACAGTACCGAAGATCGCTGGGAAAACACCTCCCTCGGTATTTGCTTCTCGAGGTTCATCAAGAATAAACTCCGCCATCTTCATGAAATAGTGCGATACCTTATCGAAAATAGACATTTTATTTGGTTGAAAGACGTTCACCAAGGTACTGAAAGGTAACCTTAACAAATTACCGTTTATCGTTTCCGCCACCAACACGTCCCGATTAATTTTCTTGTAAAGAGCACTTAGTTCTCCGCTAAGAGTCGCATATAATGTGTCCAGTTCATTTCGCTCAAGCTTAATCTCACTATAGCGAGTGTCCGATAAAGGCACAGACGCCATTTCGAGTTTCCTTAATCGCAACCTTAGGCGTTCGAGACGGTAGTTGACACCGCCCATTTCTTTTTTTTCAATTTGTTTAATTCGTTTTTTAATCGTCCTTTTTCTATCTAACCTAATATTTATCTCAGTCCATAAACCATTCTCAAGCATGGTGATGGCTTTACCGCCCTGTTCAATCCCCAAGGCAGTCCCGTAAAAATTGCCCCACTCTTCCCTTTCTGCTGTGAAAACCTCAAGAGGAAAATCTCTACTTTGTATGTGATCATCCAAGAACCAATAGAAATCAAAACCATCAACATCTCTATTTCCTGTCTTCAGTAGAGTACGATCGACAAGTTCTCGCCCCACGGCCACTTCAATACCTGAGGATCTAACTTGATCTGCTGTCACCGTTTCGCGATCGACCATTTCGCCTAACCTAAACCTATCCGAGACAGTCGCGTCAAGCATTTGAAACCGAACTAGACTCTTTGGCCAAAAGTGCCCCATCCCTTCAACCATAATTAAAAAAAGAAGACCAAATACCATGATTAGACTAAAACTGACCGTACCCGCCGTTAACCAAATACCTGGATCACCACCGCGTAACCATTCCCTAAATGTCAATCTTTTGCGTTCCATAAATTCTATAAACTCGAGTACTTTTCTCTTAAGCGTTGGCGTACAACTTCGGCTATCGTGTTAACAATGAAAGTCACAAGAAATAACACAAGTGCCGCTAGGAATAAAATTCTATAGTGAGTGCTCGCTACTTCGGCTTCAGGCATTTCTACTGCTATATTAGCTGAAAGCGCCCTAAACCCTTCAAAGATATTAAGGTCTATAATAGGGGTATTACCAGTCGCCATTAACACTATCATTGTCTCACCAACTGCGCGTCCCATACCGATCATAATTGCCGAAAATATGCCTGGACTAGCGGTAAGCAGAACTACCCGTAACGCCGTTTGCCAAGTCGTCGCACCAAGTGCCAAAGAGCCCATGGTTAACGATCTCGGTACGCCGAAGACTGCGTCCTCGCTGATAGAAAAAATTGTCGGTATTACCGCGAAACCTATTGCCATACCAACCACCAACGAGTTCCTCTGGTCGTAGGTTATTCCCATTTCGGTACTCATCCAATGAGTTAAGCTACCGTTGAAAAATGTAACCTGAATAAAATCTCCCATTATCAGGCTCAGCCACGCTGCTAAACCTAAAACTGGCACCAAAAAAAGCGCCTCCCATCCCTCTAGATTAAATCTCTTCCATGACTTTGGAATTCGGTTCCACAAATATGCCGCCAAGATAACTAGTAATGGCATTACTAACAACGCCAATGTGAAACCAGGGAGTTTTTCTTCTAAAAGTGGCGCGAGCCAGAGACCCGCCAAAAAACCTAAAATAACTGTTGGTAGAGCAGCCATAATTTCAAGGGACGGCTTAACTACTGCACGCATTCGGGGAGTCATAAAATAAGCGGTATATATCGCGCCTAAAACAGCTAGCGGTATGGCAAACAACATAGAATAAAAAGTCGCTTTTAGCGTACCGTATGCGAGGGGAGTTAGGCTAAATTTAGGCTCAAAATCATTATTTGAAGCCGAAGACTGCCATATAAACAGTGGTTCTTGGCGACTCTCGTACCACACACTATTCCATAAAGCACTGAAAGATACTTCGGGATGTTCGTTGTATACCTCAAATATACCAATCTTACGGTCTGGCAGACCGAAAATAACCGCGTCAGCCCGAGGGGACATAGACATAAAACTAGCTACTAAGCCATCGCGTGCCCCAAAATACACCCTTTGCTCAGCCGTAGCATGATAAATGGCGAAATTACCTGCGGAATCACCTACCGCAAACCCTTTACGATCATACTCAGCAGCGATCGTGGTAACGCTGCCTTCCATAGGGGCAAATTCCCTTATTCTAACTAAAGAATATATATTGTCCTTATCTCTCACCGGAAACCACTGAGAAAGATTCCCGGCGCTGTCTCCAATGATTATCGAGAGCCCGCCACTTAGAAACTCAAAAGTAGTTACTTTCGCCTCACCGGTGGCGGCTTTTACTCGGTCTATTAAGCTAGGAGCAGTCTTATCGGTGACATCATACAGTTCCAACGTCCCATCCGAAAAGAGTACGTACAAATTCCTTTGCTCTACGTCCACAGCCACCTGTGAAATCGTCTTGCCTTCAAAATTTAAGTTAGAGCGCTCTATACTAACGTTAGCCTCCTCCTCAAAAAAAGAAGACTCTACGGAAAGGCCCAAAATACTAACATCCGCGTCTGACGACACAGTCACAATAGTAGTCTCATCCTCAACGGACTGACCGGCGATCAACCTTATTGGAGCGAAATTGTCATCCGCCAATACTGGGTCAAACAAGTTTGTCATTTTAGGGGTAATCTTTCTTAAGTCGTTAGGATAACTTATCGCGTAATCTGGCCTTAATACGTGCGCATATCCATTACTTGTGCCTAACAATAGAACTCGGCTTCTCAGATCACCTCTCGCAAAAGCGGTCAAAGAAGATGTATTTTCAGACAAAATCTTACCCGTTAGCAGGTTATCTCCCGAGCTCGTATCGAAAAATTCATAACCCGAACTGGATTTAACTTTGAGACCAATCTCGGCGTACTCTTCTAAAGCCAAATACAAAATATCATCGCTAGACTCATGAGCGTAATATTTGGCATCGCCGACCTTTGCTTCGGTAAACAAAGGGAAAACTGAATAAAACAAGAATACAAATATCAACGTTATCGCCGCTATGACGGCAACTCCGCCTAATCCCATTACAAAAGAGAAAATGCGATCTTTGAGCAATCGAAATTTTTCAAAACGACGATTCTCTTCAGTTATTAACAGAGAATTTTGCACAATAATTTAAACTTATCTCCGCCATTCAGTCATGTAGTGAGTAGACCAATACTGATGTTACCCGCTAAATGTTAAGAAATTATGTCGCGGTATACGCCATTGCCTATATCTCAAAGATAATATTACAGTTATGTGACAGTTATGTGACAAATAAGGTGAGTCCTAAACTCACTTCAACGCGGCGATATAGGCTATCCAAGCAAGGTCAGGATCTATCTGCCTTACCGGCACCATTTCCTCTGATGCGTCCTCATCTCCTGGCTGGGCGTATACCCGAACGTCAGAAAAACCGCTCTCTAACAATACTTCCTGAATCTCAGGAAGACTCCATAACCGCCAGTCATATGAAAAAGCTTTTTGAATTTTTGAGCGATCCGGAAATTGGAAATGAATGTAACACTGAAAATCCCCTGTAACTGCATTATAGCTCGCTTGGTCCCAAATATATTTAAAATCACCAATATCGGTCTTCTCTTTGGTCACCCGGTAACTATCGCTACCGCCGAAGCAATCTAAAAAGAAAACTCCGTCGGACGATAAATTTTTCAAGGCTTGCTTAAAATATTTTTTCAAAGTGCTTCTTTGCTTGAAAATCCAGTAACTAAAGTTCATCGCTAAAATAATATCTTGTCCTAACGAACTTTGAGTCAGCACATTTTCACAAACCAATTTAACGCGCTTCTTCTGAGCTGCTTGTAAATTAGATATATGACGGTCAGTCCCCCAGGTCATCACATCATTGTCTAAGTCGACTCCTATCGCCTGATTACTACTTCGTCTAGTAACCCATTCGCTGCAAACTTGAGCACTACCACAGAAATCTTCCTTTAAAAAACGAGCTTTTCGTCCCCGCAGCGACTCAAACTCATCATCGACAAAATCAACTTCCGCTTCAGCGCATTGCACCGCTAATTCATATAATTCGTGCCGATCCGCACTGCTTGCCAGTGTCTTCTTTTTTACGCGTCTTTTTGGTTTTTCTTCGATGTTTCTCATTCGTTATCTGCCAGTAGCTCACATCTACTTTTTAATTCAGTTAAATTATAGTCCATTAAGAAAATATTATACGTGTATAATCCCGCAGAATTTTACGATACTTCGAGAGCTAAATGAGTAAAAACCCTATAAAGTCACTAGACCCCATTTCCGCACACAAGTTATTAAACCAGAACAATAATGCAGTACTTGTGGATGTAAGGTGCGAAATTGAATACGAATATATCGGACATCCAGTAGATGCGATCAATAT
>CALJHG010000057.1 GCA_938075585.1 uncultured Gammaproteobacteria bacterium
GCCAATAATCAACTAATTCGGAAATATAATTTGCATCTGTCCCATAGTTCCAATCCGAGTTGTCGATCTGAGTTGGAATACGGCTATTGCGCAGTCTATTTTTTAAATCCATTAACTGAAAGTCAGGTATATTTATCGAGAATGGCTTGGCAAGCTCGTGCATGTCTTTTCCCCTGTTCATTTATTTTATCTTCCGACCGCCTGACACAAATTTCAGGATTTATTTTCTCTTTACCTTTGATTAAAGGACGTATACCTTCAATCTGGATTAATGCAAACGATATATGTTAGGGGAAAATACACTAATGACAAATAAAAGTGATATTTTTGAGATCATTTATAGCCTAAGGTCTATGCGGAGACTTAAAAAAGATCCTGTGCCAATCGAGATGATCGAGAAGATTCTAGATGCGGGAATACAAGCGCCCAGCGGTATAAATTCACAACCTTGGGCTTTTGTAGTAATAACCGATCCTGAAAAAAAGAAATTTTTTGGCGAACGCTATGATTTCTGGCTAAAGAACCGTTTTGGTGATGGACTGCTTGAACCGGATACTTCGACAAAGTATGGGCGAACGATACGTTCTGCTCTGTATTTATCTGAGCACATGTACGAGGCACCCGTGATACTTATGGTATTAGGCAAACGGGATTGGCCTTTTAATGTGAAAGAACAAGATCGTGTCGGCAAAGCTCCCCCCTCATACGGATCAATATATCCGTGTGTCCAAAATATTCTCCTTGCCGCACGCGCGCTCGGCCTCGGGGCAAGCTTGACGACTATGCATCAAATGTTTGAAGATGAGATTCATGACTATTATAAAATACCTACCGATCATGGGTTGGTTGCTACTATCCCTATAGGCTTCCCTAGCGGCAAATTTGGCCCAGTATCGAGAGAGCCATTAGAGACCAAAATTCATTTCGAAGAATGGTCAAACTGAAGGCACCTAACAGTAACAGACAATAAAAGAGAAACGATTATGAGTGACGATAAAAAAGCAAAAGGAAGAGAGTTGCTAGATAAGCTTTGCGGCAATCCAAATGGAGTGGATGGATTACCCCATAATTTGAGAGAATACTCTCTGGAGCACTTGTTCGGCACAGTATGGCAAGGCGATGATCTCGAACTCACGGAGCGATCCTTGATAACTTGCACCATACTAACGGCTCTTGCGCGCGAACCCGAACAGCAGTTCCATTTTGCTGCAGCAAAGAGGCTCGGAGTACCCCGTGAAAAAATGGTTGAGATGATCACTCACACAGCTCATTACGCAGGCTGGCCCAATGCGATGGGCGCAATGCGAAGTCTAAACAAGGTTTGGCCGGAGGACGCCGACGAGTCATAAAATAGTTAGGGATCATTACCGATAACAAGTTCCAAACTTTCATCGCGTGCCCATTCCGACATGGAACCGTCATAAACGGCAACATTTAATTGTCCACAAGCATGCAGCGCAAGACAATCCATCGTCGCGGAGATACCTCCACCGCAGTAGGTATATACTTTTCGCGCATTCAATGCGCCACTTTCTGAAAAACGAGCCTTTAAATCTTCAACAGGTAAAAATGTTGAATTCTCTGGGTCTAATATAGAGCCATAGTAAACATTATAAGATCCCCTAAGATGGCCCGGCCTCCCATATCGATTCAATTTTCCGGAGTAAACATCAGATGAAAGTGCGTTAATAACAACTATCTCCTCGTCACTCTCAGCCTCACGCATTTCTTGTTTCCCAACCCAGAGCTCAGGCTTGGGTTTGATACTCAACTCACCGAGAGGATACGGTTTAAATTGTGACTCGATTCTGCGACCCTCATTGTTCCATTTCTCCCATCCGCCATCTAAAACCGCAACATTACGAAAACCAACAGACAGTAGCATCCACCAAACACGGGTAGCCCACATCGGCGATCCTCTTCCGTACAGCACAACTATTGAGTCATCAGCAACCCCATGACTCTGTATTGCAGCCCCAAACTTTTCAGCCGGAGGCATCATAAACGGAACTGAGTTCTCCGAATCCGAGAGTTCGTGAATTACATCCAAAAATGCGGCACCAGGAATATGATCTTTAACCCAATGATCATAACCGCTGATAGGAAGGTAGCCAGTTCCGTCAGCTTGAGCCTGCAGATCAACAGTTGTATCGAACAATCTTAGAGAGTCCATTCCTAGATGGTCTTGAAGCCACGAGGTAGATACCAAGTTAGTTTCCGAAAGCAATTCTATCTCCTTTAATTTCGGTTCAGCTTGTCACGCCGGCAAAAGCAGCTAGCTCGGCATTAAAGCGGTCAACGTCTTCCATGAACGGACCATGCCCAACACCTTGGTAATAACTTCCTTTGGCAACAGCACAGTTATCCAATATAAATTCAGCCATAGAGGGCAGGACTACAATATCATCCTCACCCTGCGACACTAGAACAGGGGAGGAGATTTCTTCTAAAAGATCACTGTTATCTAAGTCCCGAGCCGCTAAGCTAGCTCGCACATCAGGCCGTACTGCCATGTTAAAACAAAGAGTTCTCTCGTAATCCTCCCTTGACAACTTTTTAGTGAAACAACCTTCTACGAAAACTCGCATCGCATCAACGCTTACCTGAAGGTTGGCAGAAGTGGCTGCTTCAAAATGCTCATAAAATCCTGGCCCTATGAACGGTCCTATCGCCGCCTCATTAAGCTTCACCGCTGCACCGACAAAATTAATACCGCTCACACAATCACAGCCATACTCTCGCACATAATCACAAATCACTAATCCGCCATAACTCCAACCAACTAACAGAGTTTTTTCTAATCCTAACTCATCAATTACCGCCTTCACATCGTCTGCCCATTGAGCAGTACTAGTGTATGCAGATTCTTCTCGAGGTGCCTCGGAAGCACCGTGACCTCTAAGATCGAATGCGACCAATCTAAACTGTTCAGCAAGTTGACTTTCCAACTGCTTCATCCAGCTCAGGTATGATTGTGACCAACCGTGAATAAAAAGTATTGATGCCCCTTCCGCATTCCCGCACTCGGCTACATTTAAGCGCAAACCATCAGAACTGACGACGTTATGAAGTTTCATCTAATTTCTCTCCAACCCAGATTTATTTGCACTAGAGAATATGCTGTATCATAAAAAATAACTACCCAAAAAATTATATTGTCAGCTACTTTATTCATCGAAAAATAAGATATGGTGCCTAAGTAAAAGTGCGTACAATGTGAACCAAGGCATAGATTAACTGTAGGGGTACCATGGCTTATATAAATAGTGCTTGTCCACATGATTGTCCATCTACCTGCGCTCTGGAAATAGAAGTACTGTCGTCTAACCAGATAGGTAGGGTGCGCGGCGCAAAGGACAATACATATACCGATGGCGTAATTTGTAGCAAAGTCGCACGCTATGCTGAGCGGACTCACCACCCCGACCGTATTACCTCACCACTAAGGCGCATCGGTAAAAAAGGCAGGGGGAAATTTGTCCCAGTCTCCTGGGATGCAGCCCTTGATGAGGTCGCCGAGAGATTTTTAGAAATAGAAAGTGACTACGGTGCCGAGTCTATATGGCCCTACTATTACGCTGGTACCATGGGTTTACTTATGCGGGATGGAATAAATAGACTCCGGCATGTTAAAAAATATTCTGGCTATCACAGCACGATTTGTGTCTCACTTGCTTGGAGTGGCTACTTAGCAGGATCGGGGCGAATGTCAGGTGCGGACCCTCGTGAAATGCAGAAGTCTGATGTGATTGTCATTTGGGGTACCAATGCTGCCGTAACTCAAGTGAACGTCATGAATCACGCTCTTAAAGCTCGCCGAGATCATGGTGCAAAAATCGTGGTAGTCGACACCTACAAAAATGCTACCGCTAAGCAAGCCGACTTATTTATCGCGGTCAAACCCGGTACAGATGGTGCGCTTGCGTGCTCAATTATGCATTGTTTATTTAAAAGCAACATGGCTGATAGAGACTACCTCAAAAAATACACGAAAGACTATGAGATGCTAGAGCAGCATCTGACAAAGCATACCCCTCAGTGGGCAAGCCAAATTTGTGGGATCGCTGAGGATGAAATCATTAGGCTCGCCAATTTAATAGGAGAAAATAAAAAAACCTTCCTGAGACTAGGATATGGCTTCACGCGTCAAAGAAATGGTGCAAACAGTATGCACGCTGTAGCGTCGATAGCGGCAATTACTGGTTCGTGGCTTTATGAAGGTGGTGGCGCTTTGTTATCTAATAGCGGCATCTATCACTGGGATAAGACCCTTATTGAGGGTCTAGATGCAATAGATTCAAGCGTGCGATTGCTGGATCAATCGAGAATCGGTGAAATTCTGACTGGTGTTCCGTCAACCTTAAGTGGAGGCCCACCCGTTAAAGCGCTGTTTATACAGAACACTAATCCGATGTCGGTAGCACCTAATCTCAATCTAGTACGTACTGGTTTTGAAAGAGAGGATCTATTTACTTGCGTCCACGAACAGTTCATGACAGAGACTGCACAAATGGCCGATATAATTCTACCAGCCACAATGTTTATGGAGCACGACGACTTTTATCAAAGTGGCGGTCATCAGCACATCCATTTTGGTCCAAAAATGATTACACCTCCCGGGGAGTGCCGCTCAAATCATGAAGTTATTTGTGAACTAGCCAAAAGACTTAATGCTTCTCATGAGGGCTTTAATTTATCTGCTCGCGAAATTATTGATCAAACTTTGGTTAAATCTGGTTGGCGTAATCTCGAGACTTTAGAAAAAGAGAAATGGTTTGACGTGCAACCTGACTTCGAGACGTCTCACTTCATCAGCGGGTTCGGGCACGAAGATAAATTATGGCATTTTCGAGCTAACTGGGAAGAACAACAGAAGGTATGGGGCGTGGAAGCTCGAAAAGTCCAAAATACTGGCTTGATTAAAGAAATGCCTACCTTACCAGACCACTGGGAAGTGATAGAGGAGCCAAATGTATCATTCCCTTTTCGACTGGTTACGGCTCCCGCCAGGCATTTTTTAAACTCTTCATTCACAGAAACCTCTACATCTCAAAAACGGGAAAAATATCCAACTCTTATGGTAAATCCTATCGATGCGAGATCTCTAGGTATAGATCACGATGACTGGATAGTAGTATCGAATATACGAGGAAGTCTAGAGTTACGGGCGAAAATTTTTGAGGGAGTTAAATCCGGTGTAGTTATAGCCGAAAGTATCTGGCCAAACTCTGCATTTAAGTCTGGACTCGGTATTAACGTCTTAACAGGATCCGATCCGTCCGGACCAGTTGGAGGTGCGGCATTTCACGATAACAGGGTTCAGATAAGTCCAGTGGGAACTAGTTAGTTTGTTCAACTTACGCTTTCAACAGAAGTAAAAAATACTTATAGTATTTTAATAATTAAATAACTTACATTAAAGGTTAGCGATGATTGATTTGTATACTGATTCTACTCCAAACGGCTGGAAAGTCTCTGTCTTGTTAGAAGAAATTGGTATGGCATATACCACACATCACGTGGATATCATGAAAGGTGACCAAAAAGAAGATTGGTTTCTAAAAATTTGTCCCAACGGACGAATTCCTGCGATAGTTGATCGCGATAATGAAGATCTGGCAATTTTTGAATCCGGTGCCATCATGCTTTACTTAGCCAAAAAAAGTGGCAAATTAATCCCCGCTGATAAGGCGGGCGAGTCGCAAGTAACTCAATGGTTAATGTTCCAAATGTCAGGTATTGGCCCAATGATGGGCCAATCGAACATTTTTTATCGTTATTTCCCCGAAAAATTACCTTCAGCCATAGAGCGATATCACAATGAATGTCGTCGCCTTTACGAAGTCCTCGATAGACAACTTGAGGGACGTGATTTTTTATGCGACGAATATTCTATTGCAGATATCGCCAATTGGTGCTGGATTCGGATTCATTTTTGGGGCGGAACGAAGGTAGAAGGGCTACCTAACTTAGAAGCTTGGCTAGAGCGCTTAGAAAAGAGATCTGCATGCAAAAAAGGTATAGCAGTGCCCCACGCCATTGATTTCAAAGAACTAGCGGCAGACCTAGAGTCCAAAGACAGCGCAGTTCGGAATTTGGTTACTAAATAAAGATAGTTTGTTAGGCCCGCACATCTAGTATTTCTTTGGCCGAGAAAAACAACTTGATTTGAGTCCCTTTGCTGCGTTCACTTTCGACTACTATTGTCCAGCCAAACCTGTCAGTTATCCGCTTTACAAGACTTAATCCAATCCCATTTCCCTGCGCGTTAGAAGGGTTATAAGCAGCGTTAAATGCGTCGTCAACATCCTGAGAAGTCATCCCTTGCCCGCTATCAGAAATAAGTATGTAATCCTCTCCCACTGTAACGCTAACTTCTCCTTGCGAAGTATATAAACACGCATTTCGCAGAAGATTGCCACATACAATCGCAACAGCTCGCTCAGAGGCACGGATAACCAATCTTTCGGTTTCATGCATTTTTATGTCTAAGTCTTTAGTTCCGTAGATAACGCGGCACCGGTTCAATTCATCACGAACTACATCATTTACAAGTACATCTTCCTTAGTCAGTACTTCTTCATACTCTCTCGCAAGCAGGAGTAGTATTTCGGTGAGCTCCTCCATATCTTTCGCAGCACGCTGGATTCTCTCAATTAGAATCAACGCACTAGGCTGCAAATCATTTCTCTTTGTCAAATTATCGCTAGCCATCCTGATAACTGTCAACGGACTTCGCAGCTCGTGACTAGCTTCTCTTGTGAAAGTCCTCTCCCGCTCAATAGATTGCTCGACTCGCATTAATAGATGCTGTAACGCAGTAGCCAACGTCTCTATCTCCGCATCTACTGCACGACTCTCATAAACATCGACAAACCGCTTCGTGCCAGGCTTATCCAGTTCAATTCCTCTTACACTCCGAGCAAGTTTAATTACGGGGGATACGGCCCTACGTGTGATTCCGTAAGCGAACCATGCAGAGGAATATAGAACTATTAACATCAGAACAAGTGGAAACAAACCGAAATAGCTAGCTGCTTCCGTCACACTATTTGCATCAAAAACTAAAAATAGTTTACTACCCCGATTTTCACTGACATGAACTACAGAACGTCCAACCGGCGTCGATATAGCATGAATTCCCAGGCTTAGATCGGAGAACTCCGAGGGGATCGCCGCATCTGCCGTGTCAAACAGATAACCTATTAAAGTATTTGTATTAGGCGCAGGAGTGCTAGCCTCAATCGTTTTACGCGCCCAGAAATAATCTGCTTCGCGCTCAAGCGCCGAGTCTATCAATAGTTCTTGAATGGCAAACTCCGCAAGATATATTCCTGAAACAGCAGTGCCACTGATTAGCACCAACTGTAAAATAAATGCCTTTAAAATTCTGTTATTTAGCGGGTTCTTGCGTTCACGCTTCATGACTTAGTCTAAATCCAACACCATGGATAGTGTGTATTAACGGAAAATTAAATGGCTTGTCCACGACTTTCCTTAAATTGTACAAATGGCTCCTAAGAGCATCGCTATCGGGCGGCAGATCTTCCCAAATAAGTTTTTCTACTTGCTGTCGATTGACTACTTTTGGCGATGCGGTCATGAGTAGCGTTAGTATTTTCAAACCAATCGGGGACAAAGACAAAGGCTGTCCTTGGCGCTCCGCCTGACGAGTCGACATATTAATGGTGAGATCACCCACAGTTAAAACTTCCACATTAGAAACTGGATTAAAACGCCTCATTAAGGAGTTTAATCGAGCCGAAAGCTCCTCTAAGTCAAAAGGCTTGACCAAATAGTCGTCAGCCCCGCCGTCAAATCCAGCCAACTTATCGGCAAGAGTATCTCGAGCTGTAAGCATTATAATTGGCCCACTAAACATCAATTCATTTCGCAAGTATTGACATACTTCCAGCCCGTCAATATCAGGAAGCATTCGATCGAGTATGACAGCGTCATAGGAATTCTCGGAGGCGAGCTTTTTAGCCAATGTACCTTTATCCGCGTAATCGATTCGGTAACCAATATTCTCTAGGTAGTCATAGACTAATGCAGCGATGTCTTTATGATCTTCTACTAGAAGAATATCACGATTAAACGAGATTCCTGTCTTACCTTCATCCATGTTTTATTTAACACACCCCAGAATATTGAATGTCCCTAGAATAACCAAAAATCTGACGTTTAGAGAAGTAGCCCATTAGATAATCCTGAAAAGATAAACTAGGATCGTAAGTGTAAACATGGAAACTATTGTAGACAATATAATTGTCATGGAAACTACGTCCTGTCTTAATTCGTATTGTTCCGCAAATATGAAAGCATTTATTCCGGTGGGCATGGCCGCGAAGAGAACAGCCACTGCTTTCCAATGATTGGATACATCCAAAAAAACGCATAAACCTAAGACTAATAACGGATGGAGAAAATTTCTCATAAAAACAAACCCTAAAACTGTCTTATTATTGAGAGTCAGCTGATAACCTGAAAGACATGCTCCAAGCGCAAACAAAGAACAGCCAGGTGCGGCGATACTAAAAAGATTGAGCGAACTTCTTAGAATACTTGGCACAGAAATCTCCAGCAGATTAACTAAAAATCCTAAAATTAACGACAATACGATAGGGTTACCCAGGACTTTGCGGATAAAAAAATTCAAGACATTCCGAAATATAGTTTTATCTGATTTTTTCTCCAACCAAAAAATCGTCAAGCCAAATAAGATAGTACTTTGTGATGCTATTAATATTAGTGCTGGTGTCAAAAATAGATGGTCAAAGGAGTTTAAGATGATCGGTAATCCAAGTAGTGCAAAATTCCCGTAGCAACATGTTACACCTGCAACACCAAGCTCTTCTTGTTTCCAAGAAAAAACACTCCTCGCGAGGAAAGCCGCTATAAAGAAAATTATAATAGAAGGTATGTAAAATGCCGATAAAAAGTTCCAAGGCACCTCAGATGGTAGAGATATATCTACTACTTTTGTAAAAAGCATGGCAGGGAGGGCCACCCAATAGACAAACTTGACCAAACCTTTGCCAGACTTACTTATAGAGTCATTCCATCGCGCTAACATATAGCCACAGCTTATGGCTAAAAATACAGGTAAAATTGCGCTGGATATAGAAATCAAATTACGAGAAAACCGATGGAATCTGCCCAACACTCAGATGGAGGGAGCCTTGGGGGAACGGAACGTTCCTCCAAGGTACCACACCAATCAATCAGGCGGAGGCAATTTTAGCCGAGCTACTGGGGTTAATCTTATCAGTGAAGTTTGGCCAAACTTTCTCCGTTAACAACTCCAAGCTCTTCATACAAGCATCATGCGGCATGTGGTTGTAAATAAACATCCAGAAATTATCTACTGGCAGCTGCTTGAGTAGTACTTCTAATTTACGATTCACTGTATCGGGACTACCGTGGATAACCAGACCTCTTTCCACCATAGCCTCAAAGGTGGCAGGGACATCGAAAGGTCCTTCGCCCGGCCCTGCTATCGCGGCATTGAAGCCAAAAGGAACAAAAAATTCATTCCAGATAAAAGCTCCGGCTTCGCGCGCTATTTCTTCAGCTTCAGCATCCGTATCGGCTACGATAAGTTCTCGACTCATCGCCATACCTTGGCCAAATTTATAGTTTTTCCCAGCTTCGTTAGCCGCTTCCATTCCAGCTCTGAAATGTTCTTTAACAACGTCAAAATGAGTCATAATAGTGACCGGCGTAATACCTCTAGCCATTCCCCATTTGATAGAACGCTCGGAGGTCGCAAACGGCATAAACATATCTGGAATCATATTATTAAATGTGGGAGGGGCAATCCCGATTTCCTCTATTATCCCGTCAGCATTACACCCCTGACCAAATTTATGTGCCACATCGGCTGCTGCCCATTTAATGTCCTTAGTCGGTACTTGCCAGTGCTTGCCCTGAAAACTAAATGTATCTTCTTTCCAAGCTTTCATGACTATTTCAAAATGCTCTTCAAAAAGAGAACGTTTTAACTCCTCGTATTCCTCCCCTGCCGCAGGATCAGATAGACCAACCTGTTGCCCTAGAATATTTACCCAGCGAGGTTGATAGCCCCTCGCAAAACCAGCAAAAACTCTACCGCCCAGCATCTGCGACAACATAGCTATATCTTCCGCTAAGTTGATGGGGTTTCGCGAAGGAAGAACATTCCCCAATTGTCCGAAACGCATATTTTTTGTTTGCATGCCAAAATACATGTCAAGCATTACCGGATTAGTAGAGACTTCCTCACCTTCTACGTGAAAATGATGTTCAGTAAACCCAGCTCCGTAATAGCCGTATTCATCCATGTATTGGACCTGCTCAGTAATTTCTCTAAGCATTTGCTGGTAAAGAGAAGTCTTTTTCCCCGCCATTCCCTGTTTTATATCAGAAACCCGTCCTACCGACGGGAGATAAAATGCACCCACTTCCATAACAATTCCTCCAACCCTAAAAACTGATATTACGTTTACCCTATCAGGCCCGCAATGCGCGGCACTATAATGTTTTAACGATAGACTACTCGCGCCATACTTTTGAGTCTACCGCTTAAAAGACTCAAAGTATTTTTTTCATTAAAAACACACCTAAGTACTCATAACCTTACTCGGCGGCGGCAACAATGTCTATCTCCACTCGCCATTCAGCGGACACAAGTTGCTTCACTAATAGAGCAGTTGACGCTGGCCGAGCCTCGCCAATGTACTTTTGGCGCGCTGCAGCAAATGCCCCATACTCATTTTCATCTATCAGGTAAGCCGTAACCTTTACAATATCCGAGCTACCCATTCCAACCGCTTTCAGTGCTTCCATCACATTCGACCATGCTTGATCGGCTTGCTCTTCAACCGTAGTCGGCAACGAGCCATCGGGACGAAGACCAATCTGGCCGGAAATATAAGCCAGCCTAGCATTTGGCGGGACTACTACAACGTGATGATATGCGTTATTAAAGGGCTCAACTATTGAAGTTGGATTAATTTTTTTCAACATCGTGGGTATCCTAATTTTGGTTTTGTAATTGACTGAAAGTACTCATCTAAGCTAACTTTCCATGCGGGGCAGAAAGTAACAAGAAGGCAGGCCCACCGCTTTAGGCTAGAACGTTGGCAGTAGCTAAGACAACATTAATATAAACAAGTCATCCAGATTATTAAAGAACACGAAATTATGGTTACAAAAACAATTAAAAACGAGCAGAATTTTATTAATGATGAGCCTTACTACGAACCAGTCGGCGATGAAATAAAGATTTTTGAAGCCTCGTACGAAAACCAGCTACCCATTCTTTTGAAGGGTCCGACTGGTTGCGGCAAAACTCGTTTTGTCGAGTACATGGCGTGGTACTTAAAAATTCCGATGGTGACGGTCGCCTGTCACGACGACCTAACCGCATCGGATTTGATCGGACGCTATTTGATTAAGGGTGGCGAGACCGTTTGGGTAGACGGCCCGCTAACTAGTGCCGTTAGACACGGCTATATTTGCTACCTTGATGAAATAGTCGAAGCGCGAAAAGATACTTCTGTGGTGATACATCCGTTATGTGATGGGCGGCGTCTGCTACCAATTGAAAAACTCGGCGAGCTTTTAGAGGCACCTTCGAGCTTCTGTTTAACAATTTCATATAATCCTGGCTATCAAAGTGTATTAAAGGATCTAAAGCAAAGTACTCGACAGAGGTTTGTTGCTCTAGAGTTTGATTATCCTAAACCTGAAATTGAGCAGGTTATAGTGGAGGCAGAAAGTAAGATACATGCTGTCATGGCCGAAAAGTTAGTGAAATTTGGCAATATGACAAGAAATTTAAAGGGAAATGGCCTACAAGAAGGCGCCAGTACTCGTCTATTAGTCAATGCCGCAAAGTTAATGGAGCAAGACATTGCGCCGGTTAAAGCGACCGATACAGCTATCGCTCAGGCACTTACGGACGAAAGCGATATGCTACAAGCAGTGCATGAGCTTAGTCGCAGTATATTTTAGAAAGCACCTTAAAGATAACCAACAAGAATGAGCGTTCAGTCGAGGCAAAATCTTCTTAATCGTATTAGGATCAAAAAAGACCTGGAGAAGCTTACGATCGAGGCCTTCGCAAGGCACTCTAATGCGGATGAAATAGTTTCACAGATTGCGGAACTATCCGATGCCCAGCAGCAGTTCATCTATAAATGGGCTGAGTTAATATCTGCGTCTAACCACGAGCTAGGAGCTCAATTCGTCTCACTTGCTCCTAAAGCGTTCACGAAAATGCGGGACTCAGCGGTGCAGGAATGGCTCGATCTTGTTTTACAAAACTTTGATAACCATGGTTTAGGAGCAGCGATAGCCGCATTGGAAAATATTGAGGGCTTTTTGGAAAAAGCCAAGATTGAGGAAGTGCAATGCTCATTTAGCGAAACTAGCGGCTTCCTGCAACACTTCATACGCGGTCTTGGAGGTCGGGACCTTAAAATTTCAAGCGATCTAGAAACGTTCACCAATACCGAGGCTCTGTTTCTTCCTGAGGCAGTAGATCTATTTCCTGCTCCTCAGGAAAATTTTACATTATATAAACTTACCGCTGTTCATTTATGGGCCCAGACCTGGTATGGGACGTGGCAGCATCAAATACTAGAAGCGTTCAAAGACACCTACAACTTGTCAGACCATATAGAGATCTTTAATCGGCTTGAATGTATTCGGCTAGATGCTTGCATCGCCCGGGACTTCCCTGGTCTAAACAGAGAACTTCAACAATTCCAGTTACATGACTCAGACAGCGTCGAACTGTGGGACTCATGGCGAGCAAATTCCAGCGAACTTCAGGAGCCGAATGCGAGCGCGGCTGATAGTCTAAAACTAATAGAGAAATTCTCAGACATTAAATTGCCTCCATTACAAGCATACCAAGGGGAGATGTATTTAGATCGAATTCGACAGACATTTTATTCAAGAGTAGAGCAAGAGAAGGCTGCGCTGCAAAAGGCGCTGGAGAAAATACTAGAAGATAATGTTGGAACCGAAAACGATGCTGAAATGGAGTCGCTGGATAATCAAACCTTAGAGCTTTCTCAGACCGAAGATAATGACGGTCAGGACAGTAATATGAACCTACAATTAACCCTTGACGGTCAACCCGTAGACATGAGTGAGGATTTAAAGGAACTCCTAGGTTCGATTATCCAAGATTTCGGAGAAATTCCTGACAGCCACATGGACCCCTCGGAGCAAGGCGATTATTCTGATGAATTGCTCCCACAATCAAATGGAGAAGCCGACAACTCAGAGCTTGATCTTCAGAATGAAGGCGCGTTCCAGTATAAAGAGTGGGATTGTACTCGGCAAAGATTCCGTGAGGACTTCTGTACTTTACGTGAACTAACCGTCCCGCCTGGCGATGAAGCATTTATTGATGAAACTTTGGAAAAGCACAAGGGAGTATTAAAGGAAATAAAACGAAGTTTTGAGGCAGTCTTAGGGGAATCCCGACCTCAACGACGCCAATGCGATGGCGATGATATAGATTTGGGCGCACTAATTGAGGCGTATACGGACTTAGCGAGAGGAGAAGAAATGAGTGACCATTTGTATACTCGCTATAAAAATGTAGAGAGAAATATCGCAGTTATGTTTATGGTTGATATGAGCGGATCCACTCTTGGGTGGGTCAATAATGCTGAGAGAGAGTCATTGGTCTTACTTTGCGAAGCACTGCAACTTCTTGGAGATCGATACGCTATCTTTGGTTTCTCTGGGCGCACTAATAAACGGTGCGAAGTTTACTCTGTAAAAGAGTTTAACGAATCGTACTCTGAGGCAGTGAAGCAACGGATCAGCGGCATACGTCCTAAAGCCTATACTCGCATGGGCGTAGCAATAAGACATTTAGGGAAATTGCTTCAGGATACACAAGCGAGAACAAAACTATTAATCACGCTGTCCGATGGTCGGCCCGAAGATTATGGCGGCTATAAAGGTCAATACGGAATAGAGGATACTCGGCACGCTCTTCTAGAAATGAAACAGGAAGGCGTGCATGCCTTTTGTATAACTATCGATAATGAAGCACAAGAATATCTACCGCACATGTATGGCAATGCAAACTATGCTGTGATCGACGAAGTAGAAAAGCTACCGCTTAAGGTGGCAGATATTTATCGTAGATTGACCACCTGAATCAACTGATGGCTTTCACCTTATTCCTCAAAGTGCCTATTTCTGATAACCGAATTTCTACCAGATCATTGTGACGTAAAAATCGGGGCGGATCCAAGCCAGCCCCAACTCCAGCAGGGGTCCCCGTGGCAATTATGTCGCCTGGGTATAGGCTGATCCCCGCAGAAATTGTCTCTATTAAAGTAGGTACATCAAAAATCATAGAAGCAGTATTTCCAGTCTGACGTAGCTCACCATTCACCCAACACTTTATCTCGGTATTCGACAGATCGATGAGATCCCTTGACACAGCTATGGGTCCCATTGGACAAAATGTATCTTGAGACTTCCCCAGTAACCATTGCTTGTGACGGGCTTGAACATCACGGGCACTCACATCGTTGATTAACGTATAGCCCCAAACATGATTCATCGCATCACTTTTCTTCACGCCTCGACCTGGTAATCCAATTATTACCGCCAACTCCGCCTCATAATCTAATTGACTGGTCACTGCAGTGTTATGGATGATGTCGTCGTCATTACCAATCACGCAGTCTGGAATCTTCGAAAAAATAATCGGAAACTCAGGCGCCTCTCCTTGACCGCCAGTTGTATCAAAGCCTTGGTCCGCGATCTCTTTTACATGTGCGAAATAATTCTTACCAACACAAATTATATTCCTCCTAGGGCGAGGAATTGGAGCTAAGACTTTAACCTCCCGAAGTGGAATAGATTCTTCCACAGTTTTCAACGAAACCTCAGCAGCGTCCGCTTCAACTATAGCCAGCAGGCCTGATGCGCTAGTCTCTGAGCTCAGGGCAAATGGACTGACGTGCGAGCTATCTTTAGATAACACTCCAACTCCTACAACACCATGATATTCATACGTAACAACTTTCATTATTCATTTCCAGATATGTCGTGATTAGACCGCAGTAAAAATCACCGAACTTTATTCTTAATTTAATGCGCGGTTAGCAAATTTTTCAGTATAATGAGTATACACGTAATAACTTAGAATCCTTTTAATAAGGGGTATGGTCCGCATCATGTTTGAAAGTATTTTAATCGCCAATCGCGGAGAAATAGCCTGCAGAGTAATACGCACTGCGAAAGAATTAGGTATTGAGACTATTGCCGTATATCACCATGTCGATCGTATGGCACCCCACGTAAAAGCTGCCGATCGGTCGGTCGAGTTATTAGGCGACACTCCAACCGCCGCTTATCTAGATATAGAGCAGATCATTAAGGCCGCCAATGAAACTAAAGCGCAATGCCTGCATCCGGGTTACGGCTTCCTCTCAGAAAATGCTGCCTTTGCTGAGGCGGTAGAGAAAAATAATATCGTATTCGTAGGGCCACGGCCCGAAGTAATCAAACTGATGGGAGATAAAATTATCTCTCGCGAGTTTGCTAGAAAAGCAGGAATCCCTATTGCGCCCAGTGTGACTCAAACTGACGACTTATCTAAATTTTTAAAAGAAGCAGAAAAAATTGGGTTCCCATTATTGATAAAAGCATCCGCTGGGGGGGGCGGTAAGGGAATGAGTATTGTCAATGAAGTGGCCTCGTTAGAAAAGCAAGCGAAGACAGCAATGAGCGAGGCTGAAAGGTATTTCGCTGACAGCCGTATTTATGCAGAGCTTTACGTTGAGAACCCTAGGCATATTGAGGTTCAGATACTAGGGGATGGGCGGGGCAATATTATCCACGCCTATGAAAGAGAATGCTCAATACAAAGGAGGTTTCAAAAAGTAATTGAGGAATCCCCCGCTCCAGCCTTGTCAGTTGAACTACGTGACCAAATATGTGCGGCGGCAGTTGATCTTGCCTCCAAAGCGAAATATTTAAATGCAGGCACCGTTGAGTTCATCCTGAGTCCTGATGGATCCTTCTACTTTTTAGAAATGAATACACGTCTGCAAGTAGAGCACCCTGTAACTGAGATGGTTTGCTCCTTAGACCTAGTGAAAGCGCAACTCCATATAGCGGCTAGCAAGACTCTCCCGTATAAACAGAGTGAAATCAAGCAATCTGGACATGCTATTGAGTGCCGGATTTGCTGTGAAGAACCTCATAACGACTTTAGGCCTGCTACCGGGGACATCAAAATTCTTTCTGTTCCCGTAGCTAGTGACATTCGGTTTGATTCTGGGATCGCACAAGGACAAACTATCTCTGCTGCCTTCGATTCAATGATAGGTAAGCTAATTTGTTTCGGGGAAGATCGAGACGCCGCAATTAAGAACGCGATTGGCGGCCTCAATGATCTAGTAATACTGGGGGTAAGCAGTAACATTGATTATTTAGGCCAAATATTAAAAGCAACTGATTTCAAAGAAATGATTATTGATACAGGCTTTCTGGAAAAAAATAAAGCAACCCTTCTATTTGAACCTCTTTCTGAAAAAGGCATTAGTACCGTCGCGACTATGGCGGCACTGAGTCTGAGAGATTTTAAGGCACTCGCGCTGGAAACTCCTGAACCCTATGCGTCTATGGGTGCATGGAGGAATTTATAATGGCGCAATCGTTCAATTTTTCCCTCGATGAAAGGCCTATCAATGTGTCGCTCATCAAGTGCAGCCCTGTATTAGAAATACTCGCCAATGAATTAACTGTTCACGTGTCGTCAGTAGCTCAAGTGAACAGTAATTGCTTTACTCTAATTATTGACGGTAAAAAGAAAACTGTCTGGTGGGCGCGAGATGATGATGCGATCTATATCCGATTCGATGGTCGAACTCACACACTGTCTTATCGGGACGCTATAAGCGCCTCACAGCAAGCAGGGGTCAGCGATAACGTAATTAAAGCGGACATGCCCGGAATTGTAGTCAATACAAACTGTAATGCAGGTGACAGCGTCAAGCTAGGTGATGTTTTAATTGTTATTGAGTCGATGAAAATGCAAATTAGCATCCTTGCGCCCCGAGACGGCGTAATTAAAGAAGTTAATATTGTTGCCAACGCGACTTTTGAAAAGAACGCAGAACTGGTTTCTCTTGAGGAAAAAGAATAATGGCCCGAATAAAATCTATAATTCAGACCGATTCGATTGAATTTCAAGAAAATTATCGCCATAACAAAGGCTTAGCTGAAGAGCTAAAACTAAAGCAGAGAGAAGCGAGGTACGACAGACCCCAAAAAGATATCGACCGGCTCGCGGGACATGGAAAAATGATGCCCAGAGAGCGTATCGAAAAGTTGCTCGATCCTGGAACTCCATTTCTTGAATTCTCAACTCTCGCCGCAAACATGGCCTATAAAGGGGATTCACCGAGCGCGAGCTGCATAACTGGTATCGGTATCGTGAATGGCAAAGAGGTGATTATTAATGCCAATGATAGCAGTGTTAAGGGAGGTGCGTGGTACCCCTTAACTGTAAAGAAAATTGTGCGAGTACTTGATATAGCTATCGAGAATCGACTGCCAATTATACACCTCTGCGACAGTGCTGGAGGATTTCTTCCTTTGCAATCTGAATTGTTTCCAGATAAATACATGGCTGGTCGCATGTTCCGCAATCAAAGTACATTGTCTAAAATGAACGTTAAACAGTTAGCCTTGGTGTTTGGACATTGCACCGCTGGAGGCGCGTACGTGCCCGCTTTATCAGATTATTCAGTCATCGTTAGAGGCACTGGCGCTGTTTTTTTGGCCGGCCCTCCATTGGTCAAGGCTGCCACAGGTGAGATCGTAACTGCCGATGAACTCGGGGGCTGTGATCTGCATACACAAGTTAGCGGCACCTGTGATTATCCAGCTGACAGTGAAGAGGAAGCTATAGCGATAGGCAGGGAAATAGTCGAACAATGGGAGTGTCCAAAAAAATGGCCCCTGCAAAAAGACGAGGTTGAAGAGCCGTTCTATAGCGCAGATGATCTATACGGCATCATCCCAACTGATATAAAAAAATCTTTCGACATGAAAGAAGTAATCGCACGCGTCGTCGATGGCAGTAGATTCCATGAATATCAACCCGCCTATGGTACTACTCTCGTATGTGGCTACGCTAATATTTGGGGGTATAAAGTTGGAATTTTGGCAAATAATGGTGTTCTTTTTAACGAGAGCGCGTTAAAAGGAGCTCACTTTATCGAGCTATGCAATCAAAACAACACCCCTATTCTATTCATGCAAAATATTACGGGCTTTATGGTTGGACGCGAATACGAGGCTAAAGGTATTAGTAAAGACGGTGCTAAATTAATTCAAGCGATTGTCGGGTCACATGTGCCAAAATTCACTATAATGTGCCATGGTTCTTTTGGGGCTGGCAACTATGGGATGTGCGGCAGGGCGTACGATCCTAGACTTATTTTTTCCTGGCCAAATCATCAAATTGGCATCATGGGAGGCGAGCAAGCGGCAAAAACACTTGCGGAAGTAAAGTTGCGACAATTAGAGAGACGTGGCGAAACTGTCGACCAAGCTGAGCTCGATAAAGTTTACCATGAAACCTTAGAGGCTTATCAGCATCAGATGTCGGCCTATTACGCGACGTCCGAGCTGTGGGACGATGGAATAATCGATCCGACTGACACTAGAAATGCACTTGGCATTGCCATCAGCGCCTCATTAAATGCACCACTGAGTGAGCAAGGCTACGGAATCTTTAGGTTTTAATCACGGAACAATTAAGCAATGTCTCGAACCAAGAAAATTAAATCTACAAAAGGATCTGCATGACCTTTTCGACCGCGGGAATACGAGAAATCACTTCCATGGTGGCTTCCTCTAATTCATCCGAGACTGCAAGAATTGCGATAGCCATCTGAGATCCCCCTGATACTCCAACTTGCATGCGAGAAATATTTACGCCTTTCTCGCCCAGTGCGGCACCTATCATACCGATTACGCCAGGCTCATCGGCATGCTTTGTAATAAGTAGGCGGCCTTCGAGCGGCGATTCTATATCGTAATCACTGACTCTCACAAGTCGTGCTCGCCTACCATCAAAAATAGTACCTTCTAGATAAACAGTCTGATCAGGGCCAGTAGCCGTGATCCGAAGAATTGAAATATATTCGGCCGAATCAGGCGTTCCAACCATTTTAACCTTGATGCCCTGTCTTTGTGCGAGGTGAAGAGCATTAATTTGATTAACCGGTACTGCATGATGGTCATATAAAAGACCGACCATCGCTGCGCTAGCCACAGGATGTAAATCAAACTTAGAAGCCTCCCCAAAAACGCCGATCTCAACTTCGGTTAAGGGACCGTCTAACATCTTACACAAAAGCTTCCCCAGCTTTGTTCCGAGCTCCATGTAAGGCGCAACTTGGACTAATTTCTCGGGCTCGATACTAGGCACATTGACTGAATTAATCACCTTTCCTTTTACTAGAAAGGCCGCTATGTTGTGCGCAATTTCCACTCCTACTGCAGTTTGCGCTTCTTCAGTCGAAGCGCCTAAGTGCGGTGTAAATTGAACATTTGGCGCAGTCAAGAGAGGCGAATCTACTGGCGGTTCATTCTCAAAAACATCGAGTGCTGCCCCAGCCAAATGCCCTGACTCCAAAGCATCAATCAAGGCTCTTTCATCAATCAACCCACCCCGGGCACAATTAATGATACGTGAACCTGGCTTCATCGCAAGAAGGCGTTCACGATTGAATAAATTTCTCGTACTATCAGTGACTGGGCAATGTAGAGTAACGTAGTCCGCTTCCTTGGCTAATTCGTCTATGTCGCGCTTCTCTACGCCGAATTCTTCAAAGGTTTCTTGGGTAACGAATGGATCAAATCCGATAACCTTCATTTTAAGACCAATGCATCTTTCGGCTACCAAACGACCTATCGTGCCAAATCCAACGACGCCAACCACCTTCGCTGAAACCTCAGCACCTAAAAACTTATTTCTTTCCCATTTACCAGACCGAACAGACAAATCAGCAGAAGGTAAGCTGCGGCTTAAAGAGAACATATGAGCGATAGCAAGTTCCGCGGTAGTAGTCGCGTTTGCATCGGGTGTGTTTAAAACAACAATTCCTCTTTCGGTAGTTTTTTCCAAATCAATGTTATCGACTCCTATCCCGGCACGGCCAATCACTTTGACATTCTTTGCCGCGTCCAACAACTCACCTCGCAGTTTGGTGGCGCTCCGAACGATAATAGCGTCGGCGTCTTTGACGTGAGGGACTGCCTCCTCAACCGACAAACCAGCACTAAAATCTATCTGCAGGTCAGGATATTCTTCTAAAGCTGCTATACCTTCAGGCGCCAATTTATCCGCAACAAAAACTTTATACATTAAATTTCCTTCTTACAATTTCGCTCGCGCCGAGGGTCAGTCGGGACACACATTATTATACGCCCAATCAAGCCATGGCGTCAGAGCCTCTAAGTCGCTTGCCTCTACTGTTGCTCCGCCCCAAACTCGAAGTCCGGGGGGCGCGTTTCGATAGCCATCAATGTCGTAGGCAACTTCTTCCTCATCCAGCAAACCAGTCATTTTCTTAGTGATCTTGACTTGATCTTCAGCTACAAGAGAATTAAACCACGGGGCTATAATTTTAAGACAAATCGATGTGCTTGACCGTTGGCTTGGTTCCGCAGCAAGGAAGTCCACCCACGGAGTTTTAGATACCCATTTCTCTAGCACATCAAGGTTAGCCGTCGAACGATCACATAATCCTTTTAAACCGCCTTGTTTTGATGCCCAGTTAAGGGCGTCAAGGTAATCTTCGACACACAGCATTGAAGGAGTATTGATTGTGGAACCCTCAAAAATACCTTCGTCAATTTTCCCTTTTTTAGTTAACCGGAACAATTTGGGCAATGGCCGAGGTGGCACAAATGTCTCCAAACGTTTAACAGCTCGTTCACTCAAGATAATTACTCCATGAGCGGCTTCCCCACCTAGTACTTTTTGCCATGAAAAAGTAACGACATCAAGTTTTGACCAAGGTAGCGTCATCGCAAATGCGGCAGAGGTAGCATCACAAATCGTTAATCCTTCTCTGTCATCTGAAATCCAATCCCCGTCTGGCAGTCGGACTCCCGAAGTCGTACCGTTCCAGACGAATACAACATCATTTTTAAAATCTACTTTATCCAAATTAGGTAATTCACCGTATGGTGCCATCAATATATTTGCCTCGAGGCCAAGAACGTCAACCACATCTGTCACCCATTCCTGACTAAAACTCTCCCATGCTAAGACATCTATATCTCGCTCTCCAAGAAGAGACCATAACGCCAACTCTACAGCGCCAGTATCAGAGCCTGCCACAATACCAATCCTGTAGCCAGGAGGAACTTCTAGTATTTCTCTTGTCTTTGCAATCGCGCTCTTAAGCTTTGCTTTCCCAGGCTTGGAACGGTGAGATCGCCCAATTAGCGCATCCTCTAGCGTGTCGGTTGTCCAACCAGGTCTTTTGGGACACGGGCCTGATGAAAACTGTGGGTTATCGGGTTTTATTATTGGTTTCTTCATTGTTAAACTCTTAGAGGAATAGCCGTACAGAATAAGACTCGAGATTGTACGGACAACTTCAACGAATGCAATGTTTTAAAATGAATTTCTTAGGACAGGACCAGAGAATCATAGCCTTAGAAACATGAGCTCACTCAACAAAAATTCCGCGAAGGCGTATCCAATTGGCCAATCAAACTTGAGCGATCTTCTAACGCCTGCGCGATAAGATGAACAACCTCGCCTTCTCTTTGCACCGTACCAGAAATACTTAACAACTTGGAATGCATTACTTCGTTATAGTAAGTATCAACCAAGCTTGGCCATATTATTGCATTAATAGAACCCATCTCATCTTCTACGGTAAGAAAAATCACCCCCTTAGCTGAGCTAGGCTTTTGACGCACCACTACCAGTCCGCTGAATTTTGCTTGCGTACCTTGAGCTAACTCGAGTAAATCTGAAGATAACTTATCGCCTATTAAATACTTTCTAAGCAAGGCCAAAGGATGTCTACCCAAGGTTAGACCTAAACTTTTAAAGTCAGCAAGAACTTCCTCTCCTTCCTTAGGCCGAGGAAGTAATGGAGTAGTAGCTTCTTCTATAACAGGAGGCAGTAGAGGTAAAGGTGCCCTGAAGCCTAAGGCTTTCCAATTGGCTTGATGCCTGTTGCCAACCAGAGTTTCAAGAGCGTTTGCCTTTGAAAGTAACTGAAGTTCTGCTCGATTCAATTTTGTCCTAATTACAAGATCATTCAGATCTTTAAAAGGCCGCATACCTCTCTTTTTTTCAATACGACAACCTACCTTCGAACTAAGTCCTTTGACTATCCGTAGGCCTAGGCGTAACGCATATTTTCCATTTCTATATTTTTCAACAGTACAATCCCAATTACTTTGTTGAATATCTAAAGATAATACTTTTACCCCATGCCGCTTCGCATCCTGTATCAACTGAAAGCACGAATAAAACCCCATAGGCTGACTATTCAGAAGTGCTGTAGTATATATTTCAGGCATATGATTTTTTAACCACGCAGATATATAAGCCAATAAGGCAAAGCTGGCTGCATGCGCCTCAGGAAACCCATAACCACCGAAGCCTCTCATTTGATTCAAGGTACTCTGTGAGAAACTATCGCTGTAGCCTTTGTCCTTCATACCAGTTAATAGTCTACTTTGGAATTTTGAGATATCATCAAACTCTCCCCAATTCGTCATAGCACGTCTTAACTGATCCGCTTCTCCTGGGGAGAAGCCGCCTACTACCATAGCCAGTCTAATAATTTGTTCTTGGAACAAAGGAACACCCAAGGTTCGCCCTAGGACCTTTTTAACTCTTTCATCCGGATAGTCTGGAATTTCCTGCCCATTACGTCTACGCAAATAAGGATGTACCATTTCTCCTTGGATTGGGCCAGGCCGAATAATCGCAACCTGAATGATAAGATCATAATAATTCTGAGGCCTAAGCCTCGGAAGCATTGTCATTTGTGCGCGTGACTCAATTTGGAAAACGCCAACAGTATCTGCGGACTGGATCATCGAATAAGTACTTGGGTCATCGAGCGGAATATCAGATATGCTAAGATTTTCCCCTGTAAGTTCCTTAATCAGACGAAAGCTCCGACTAATCACAGTCAATATTCCTAATGACAAACAATCCACTTTTAAAATCCCTAGGATTTCTAAATCTGTCTTGTCCCACTGAAGGATAGTACGGTTGGCCATTGCCGCGTTTTCAAGCGGAACTAAATCAGATAAAGGACCGTCAGTGATCACAAATCCACCAACATGTTGAGATAAATGCCTAGGGAAACCTATAATCTGACTAACTAGGTTAATCAAATGTTTCAACAATACATTACTAATATCTAAATTGGTGTTCTCAATTTTTTCGATAGTAACCTGTCCCTGTTTCCATTGAACTTTACCTTTCAGCAACTGCTTAAGCTCTGATCCATTAATACCAAGAGCTTTTCCCACATCACGAATAGCGCTACGGATCTTATAGGTAACAACGGTTGCCGCTATAGCTGCCCGTTTTCTGCTATATTTTTTGTAAATATGTTGTATTACCTCTTCGCGGCGCTCGTGCTCAAAATCGATGTCAATATCAGGTGGTTCATTTCTTTCCCTAGAAATAAAACGCTCAAATAGCATATCAATATGTTTAGGGCTCACTTCTGTGATCCCTAGGCAGTAGCAAACAATCGAATTCGCTGCAGACCCTCTACCTTGGTATAAAATCCCACGTGACTTGGCAAAGTCAATAATATCGCAAACCATTAAGAAGTAACCCTCATAATTTAATTCTCTTATAAGAAATAATTCATAAAGGATTTTTTTCTTAGTACTAAGTGTAGTGCCTTCGGGCCAGCGTCTTTTCATACCTTGCTTTATAAGGTTTTTCAATTGTATGAAGGTACTATTGCCAGACTTAATCAACTCTTTGGGATAGCTATACTTCAAATCTTCCAATGAAAAACTACACTGGCTCGCGATTGTTATCGTCTCATCAATCAACGCTTTGGGGAAAATATTTTCAATTCGATGCAGCGGCCTTAGATATCTCTCAGAATTAGAGAAAAACCCACACCCGTCATCCATAACTCTCTGTTTTAGCCGTATCGCAGTCAAAGTATCAAGGAGAGGTTTGCGAGATGGTATGTGCATCCGCACATCACCAACGGCAGCTATGGGCAAACTAAAGGCGCTCGATAAGGCTACTGCAGCCTGTAAATATTTTTGGTCCTTCCCACTATAAAATAACCCTAAACCTATCCAAGAACGACCGGTGAAATTTTCGCTAACCCACGCTGCATAATTCTTATCTTCATCGTTAAAAGCAGGAATCCAAATTAAGAAACCTGTAGAAAATTTCAAGAGATCTTCTTTAAAAATCTGATAATCACCCTTGCCTTTACGCAATCTTGATTTTGTAATTAAGTAACTAATCTGGTGATAAGATGATAAATTACTAGCTAAAAGAATTAACTTCATACCATCCTCACAAACTAGCTCTGTCCCACAAATGATTTTCAAGTTGTGTGCTTTACCTGACTCATATGCTTTAACTAAACCAGAAAAGCTACACCTGTCCGTTATTGCAAGTGCTTTATAACCAAGTGACGCCGCAGTTTTAACTAACTCTTCCGGATGAGAAGCTCCATGATTGAAAGTGAAATTAGTTAGACAATGAAGTTCTGCGTATGAGATATAAGTTTTTTTTTTCATGGTGTAAAGCATTTATACTGTATTTATATACAGTATAAATGCTTTACACTGACAAAACTATCCAGTTCTAAAAAAATGAATATCAAATTCTCATTAGCACTATAATTAAACAAAGTAACATCGCCTTCACTTTCAGACGCGTCGAGCGAAACTAAATTTATTGGAGAAAAGTAAACAATGTTCGAAAATCTTGAAACCCTTAGTCCAGACCCAATCCTCGGATTAATGGCAGCTTTCAATAAAGATAAAAATACAAATAAGATAGACCTAGGAGTAGGAGTTTATCGCGATGAATCGGGGCAGACTCCGATAATGAATAGCGTTTTGGAAGCTCAGCAACTCCATCACCAGACAGAATCTACAAAAGCGTATATCGGCCCGCCGGGGACCCCACGGTTCAACGAACTAAGTCGTGAAATGATGTTTGGTTTGGAACACTCCGCGCTAACAGATTGCCGCGTAGCTGGCGTTCAAACTCCTGGGGGATGCGGTGCCCTGCGAGTTGCAGCTGAACTCGTCAAACGAGCCAACCCCCAGACTACGATTTGGGTAAGCAATCCCACATGGGCTAATCACAGACCATTACTTGGGAATGCTGGAATCAATATTAAGGAATATGCCTACTACGATAATGGTACACGCTCGCTAAACGAAACTGAACTATTCACTGCACTAGATTCAGTTCCTGCTGGTGATATCGTTTTACTCCATGGTTGTTGTCATAACCCTTCAGGCGTTGATCTAGAACAATCACACTGGGAAGCAGTAGCGCAAATTGCTAATAAGAAAGGGTTCATTCCTTTCATCGACCTAGCCTACCAAGGCCTAGGTGAAAATCTTATAAAAGACTCAATAGGAGTACGTATCCTAGGAGAAGCATGCGCCGAATTAATTGTCGCAAGCTCATACTCTAAAAATTTTGGTCTTTACCGAGAAAGGGTAGGTAGTTTACAAATAGTAAGCCCAAATACCAAACAATCCAATGTAGTACAAAGCCAACTTGGCTCGGTGGTTCGAGGAATCTACTCGATGCCACCGTCGCACGGCGCTGCAATCGTAGAAAGTATTTTAGGAGACGAGAGACTAAAAAAGATGTGGCGTAAAGAACTGGAATCAATGCGCAACAGGATCAATCTTCTCCGAACTGAGCTTGCTAGCGGCTTGAGTGACGAAACAAGCCGAGATTTTTCGTTTATAAAAACACAACGCGGAATGTTCTCATTTTTGGGTATCTCCGCGGTGCAGGTTGCTAAGCTACAAGAGAACTATGCCATTTATATGGTGGACTCTAGCAGAATAAATGTAGCGGGCATTAACGACACGAATATAGAGTACTTCATCGCGTCGATGAAAAGCGTTCTCAGCGAAGTATAGCTTATAGAGCGGGTCGATCGATCACCTTAACAACTTTCGAGTCTCGCAACTCAGCTAGGACAATCCTATCGAACCGGTTTGTCAGTGAAAAGGCTATTAGCGCTGCTTCAGTGCAGGCGGCTTCTATACGTGCATCGTCCACCATATTAATGACTGGAACAACTCTCATGTTTTTTGTGCCCCGGAGACTCCCTTTTGGCGATGAAATTAATTTGGCTAAATGTAATGGCTTGATCGTGTCCCCTACTTCTAGATCTAAAGTTTCCGCCAGCAAATCAACACGGTGAGCAATTAAAGATGTAAGAGACTGACCAATTACCATTCCAGATGTCAGGGGAAGAACTAGCTGCGTAAAGTCTGGGATAAGCGGCTCGTGATCAGCAGGCGCTTTTATCATCCGCGAGCGTGCGCCATCTGCTTTTATAATCACTAGACCGTAGTTACCTTTACGCCAAATAGTTTCGATCTGAGAAGGCATTAAACCTCCGACTCGATTTCGAGTCTCTGTTGGCCCCGCGTAGGCTACCACTCGAGCATCCAAATTAAATTCAAGCGGAGAATTTCGATCAATTGTTACCAGGTCGACCTTGGTTTCATCATACTGAAACATGTGCGAGGTCGATGTTAATGCTACTCGGCCATCAAATAATGAGGCCAACTCGTACATGGTCGTTTTTTTTCCTCCAGCGCCAATCAAACTAACCACACCACCC
>CALJHG010000058.1 GCA_938075585.1 uncultured Gammaproteobacteria bacterium
GGGGTAAGTATCTGGGTAGTTGAGGCATCTAAAATTCATGCTAGCCAGTTTGAAGATAATGCTTCATTTTTTGAGCCAGCTGAGGATAAGGTTTATAGACATCCGACATTTTATGATGTCCCCGACGAACTAAATCTCTGATGAACAAGCACTTTCAATATGTCTTAAGGATGGGTGATAACGCTCTCATTTTAGGTCAAAGGATGTCTGAATGGTGCGGCCATAGTCCGTTCTTGGAAGAAGATATTGCCATGGCTAATTGCGCACTTGACCACGTTGGTAGGGCGCGCATGCTTCTAACGCATGCGGGTACTCTTGAAGAGAAAGGGAGGACAGAAGACGACCTAGCGTTTCTACGTGACGAACGTGAATTTTTTAACTTCCTCATTTGCGAGTTGCCTATAGGGGATTATGCGTTTACCTTGATGCGACAGTATCTAGTGGATGCCTATCATTTTCATTTGTATAGCAGGTTACAAAAATCTTCTGATAGCGTGTTGGCAGCAATCGCTGCAAAAGCAATAAAAGAAACGACTTACCATGTTAGAAGAAGCGGTGATTGGATCATAAAACTAGGTGATGGGAGTGACGAAAGTCGTCGAAGAATGCAAGATGCTCTCGATGAAGTCTGGGGCTATACGGGCGAACTTTTCGCTGCAGATGAGGTTGATGATTATGCCTCCTGTAAAGGGATAGGACCTGATCCGCATGCGCTAAGGTCAGATTGGGAGCGCGACGTGTTCGATAAGCTACGTACTGCGACATTGTCTATACCGGAAGAAGTCTGGCCAATTAGTGGCGGTCGTGAAGGTATTCATACTGAGACAATGGGGGCTTTGCTTGCCGAGATGCAATTTCTGCAGAGAAGTTATCCGGGACTTAATTGGTGATAAACAGTGTTATTAATTAGTCAACAGGGAAACCAAATGTCAGATACGGAGATCCTTCAACTATTAGAATCTGTTCACGACCCTGAGATTCCCTCACTTAGTATAGAGGATCTAGGTGTCTTGAGGAGCGCCCGTGTTAGTGACGACGATACAGTGGAAGTGGTTATCACTCCTACTTATAGCGGATGTCCCGCAATGGATGTTATAGAAGCTGATATAAAAAAGTGCCTGACGTCGAATGGATTTCGAAATGTACTTGTGATCACGCAGCTAGCGCCGGCATGGACTACTGAGTGGCTAACTGAGAAAGGACGCGAGATACTTAAAAAGTCTGGGATAGCACCACCAAGTAGGTGCGGTACCGCGAGTTTTTCGGAAAATAGGATCATCGAATGCCCGATGTGTGACTCGAAATCAGTTGAACTTTTAAGCCAGTTTGGTACTACTGCGTGTAAAGCACTGTATCGGTGCCAAACATGCTTAGAGCCGTTCGATTACTTCAAATGCCACTAGCAAATTTCTACAAGCTCCCTATAGTAGGGTTGAGTAAGGAAACCGCAGACGCGGTAAAAATAAGTTTTAAAATCCCGAGAGAGTTAGCCAACAGTTTCACGCATCTTCCTGGCCAATACTTAACCTTGCGAACACGCAGAGATGGGGAAGAACTTAGACGTTGTTACTCTATCTGTAGCGCCCCCGGAGAAGAGCTAATTAGTATTGCTGTAAAAAAAGTTGCTGGAGGCCGGTTTTCTATTTGGGCAAATCAACAGTTGAGCGTGGGTGACGAGCTCGAGGTTATGCCACCAGACGGCAGGTTTATACATTCGTGCCCTGCGTCTTCTGCCCAGCATTATCTGTGTGTGGCTGCTGGCAGCGGTATCACCCCAATTATTTCTATAATTAAGACCATCTTGGAAACAGAACCTATTAGCAAGGTTACTTTAGTATTTGGTAACCAAAAAGTATCCACCATACTTTTCCTACAAGCATTAGAGTCGCTAAAGAACCAATTTATGGGACGTGTTCAGATTATACATATCCTTAGTCAAGAATCACGGGAGGCGTCAATTTTAAACGGTAGGATAGATGCCGAAAAACTTTTGTCATTTTCGCCCTGCCTATTCCAGCTAGATACGATTACCAAGAGTTATATTTGTGGGCCTGAACCTATGATAAAGGATGTATCAAAGGCTTTAAGAACAGCTGGGAAAGATCCATCAAATATTTACTACGAGCTCTTTGGCTCGTCCACTAATGGTACGGAAGAAGATCCGGCGGGTAGTATTGATGATACAGCTGCGGATCGTGTTAAAAAAAATGCGGTCACTCTAATTGTTGATGGGCGACAGGTTAGTCTAGAGATGCCTCCTGAGGGAAAGTCAATTTTAGACGCCGCACTGGATGAGGATCTGGATCTACCTTATGCCTGTAAGGGAGGAGTGTGCGGTACGTGCCGTGCAAAAGTTGTGAAGGGAAAGGTACGAATGGATAGTCAGTCGGCCTTAAGTATTTCCGATATCGAAAATGGCGCTGTTCTTACTTGCAGAGCACATCCTATTACCGATGAAGTTTCGATAAATTTCGATAAGGCGCTATGACTGGATGTAAGCTTGCAAATAGTGTCTCCCGATTGCTATCGCAGGTCCAACCAAAAGCAGGCTCACTCGCTGTCACAATTTTTGGAGATTGTATTTCACTATATGGTGGTAATGTTTGGTTGGGTAGTCTTGTCTCTACTATGGAGCTATTTAAACTAAATTCGCGTCAAATAAGGACAGCTGTATTTCGTTTAGCGCAAAACGGCTGGCTGGAGTCCGAGCGCTTTGGGCGTCGCAGTATTTATGGTTTAAGCGCTCTAGGTATGCAAGACTATGGGCGTGCAACGTCTCAGATTTATCGATCTAAATATAAACCTTGGGATGGACAGTGGACCATCTTGGCGTGCAATAAAGAAGACTTTTTTGACTATGCTAATTTTCGAAAGCAGCTACATTGGCTAGGGTTCGGAGAACTCCCCGGAGCCACGTTTGTTCATCCGAATTTAGATGTAGTGGCATTCAATCAGTTGGCAACAGAATTTCGAGTCGTAGATCAAATAGCTATCTGGTGTGGACAGTTAACCAGTACGCTTGAAGGATCGTCTGTACTTTTAGAGGCTTGGGATTTTACTGAGCTAAGGGCACGATTTGAAAAATTCTTGTCGCGTTTTTCCATCTTAATGTCAGATATGTCTAAAGAGGAGTGGTCAGTTCCGGCAAATTCCTTTGTTGTTCGCGTACTATTAATACATGAATATCGTCGAATACTGCTGCAGGTGGCTGATTTGCCTGAGGCAATTTTTCCCGAAAATTGGCCTGGTATACCAGCGATGTCTTTAGCGAAGATGATTTACTCGAAAGTGAGTGCGCCATCACAGCTTTTCGTTAGCAGGAATCTAGAGAATCGCGATGGCTTTTTTTCTGATCCGATTGACGAGTTTTTCCTTAGGTTTCGATAAGCCTCGCCAGACCGAAAGATATTGTCTGCAAATCATTTAGATAGTTTGGAT
>CALJHG010000059.1 GCA_938075585.1 uncultured Gammaproteobacteria bacterium
AAAAACTAATATCAAAAAGAAAAAATATTTCCACGCTGGCTATATATTATGTCATTCATTGTACTAGGTCTGAGTCATAAAACTGCCCCTCTGTCAGTCAGAGAAAAGCTAGTTTTCGACGATGTCCTCATGACAGATGCGCTACGGAGACTAAAGTCATCGCCAGGAATATCTGAGTCAATGATTTTATCGACATGCAATAGGACTGAGCTTTACTGTTATGAAGAGGAAGGTGTCATCACCGATTTGATGAATTGGCTCTCTTCGATTAAAAGTATTGAGCGCGATGAAATTAAGGACCATATATATAAGTACACTGGAGAAAGCGCTGTAAGACATATTCTTCGTGTTGCGAGTGGCTTAGATTCTATGATGCTGGGAGAGCCTCAGATACTGGGGCAGCTGAAAGACGCCTATAAAAAAGCAACTTCTGCAGAGACTGTAGGAAAATTCTTAAACCGACTTATGCAATTTTCTTTTTCATCGGCAAAACTAATTCGCTCTGAAACAGAAATAGGCAGTAATCCTGTTTCAGTAGCCTATACCGCAGCGAAGCTTGCCGAACAAATTCATGGAGATTTAACCTCAAAATGTGCGGTTTTGATTGGGTCCGGCGACACGGCAACACTGGTTGCGAATCATCTAAAAGGCAGCGGTTTGCAAAAACTCATCATTGCCAATAGAACTCTTCAAAAAGCGCGCAAGCTTGCCACCCGTTACAGTGGAGAGGCTATTTCTATTAGCACACTACCAAAATTCTTACCTCAAGCGGACATTGTCATCACCTGTACAGGGAGCACAAAACCGATCCTTACAAAATCCATGGTTTCACGGGCGCTAAAAGATAGAAATAAAGAACCGATTTTTATAGTTGATTTAGCGGTGCCAAGAGATGTAGATCCTGGGGCCGGCGGTCTCGACAACGCCTACCTGTATACCGTTGATGACCTGCAGTCAGTAATATTATCAAATCTCAGCGTCCGGAAAGATGCAGCCGCTATCGCCGAAGAAATGATTTATTTACAGGTGCAAGACTACATGCACCAATCCAAGTCGCAATCGGCATCTAACGCCATGCAAGATTATAGAAGCTATGGCAATGATGTAAAAAATAAGATACTCAACGATGCAATAGAGAATATTAGTAGCGGCGCCGACCCTAAAGTAGTAGTAGAGCGCCTTGCCAATAAATTAACAAATAAGCTTCTCCATCATCCAACGGTGGCGTTAAAAACCATTGATGATAACTCGGCAACACTAAAGTTGGCCCGAGAGATATTAGGTCTAGACCAAGAGAATAAACAATCGTGAAAGACTCACTTACCCAAAAATTAGAAAGTCTCCTTGATCGAAAAACAGAAATTGAAGCGCTACTTTCTAGTCCGGAAGTTCTGGATAATCAAAAACAATATCGGGAACTCTCGAAAGAACATTCCGATGTCACACCAATCGTAGCCTGTTACGAAGAATATAAAAATGCTAATCATCAATTATTAACTGCCACAGAACTAAGCAAAGAGTCGGATCCAGAAATACGCGATTTGGCTAATGAGGAGATCTCTGACTCAAAATTTCTAATTGATAAATTAGAAAAACAAATACAGCAACTATTAATCCCTAAAGATCCCAAAGACGATGCCAATGTGTTTTTAGAGATAAGAGCCGGCACAGGGGGAGACGAGGCCGCAATTTTTGTGGGTAACCTCATGAGAATGTACCTCCGATTTTCTGACGAAAAAAAATGGCAAACCGAAATCGTCAGCTCTAGCGAGTCCGAGGTGGGTGGGTTTAAGGAAGTAATTTTGCTTATTAAGGGAAAGGGCGCCTACTCGCAATTAAAATTTGAGTCAGGTGCGCATAGGGTACAGAGAGTGCCCGAAACCGAATCGCAGGGCCGAATACACACTTCTGCTTGTACAGTCGCCGTGATGCCAGAAGTAACCGAAGCTGAAGAAGTAGAAATCAACCCTAGTGAGATACGAATTGATACGTTCCGAGCATCAGGCGCAGGGGGTCAACACGTCAACAAAACTGACTCAGCGATTCGTATCACACACTTAGCGACTAACATGGTGGTAGAGTGTCAAGACGAACGGTCGCAACATAAAAACAAAGCACGCGCCATGACCATTCTCAAGTCCAAACTACTCCAATCAGAGCAGGATCGTATCGAAACAGAACAAGCTTCCACTCGCAAGAAGCTCGTTGGGAGCGGCGATAGATCAGAACGAATACGGACATACAACTACCCACAGGGACGCGTTACTGATCATCGGATAAATCTCACCTTGTATAAATTAGACGATATTTTGGTTGGAGACCTCGACCCTCTGATCAGACCTCTTATGACCGAGCACCAAGCAGAGCTTGTCGCTCAATCTCAAGCTGATTAGAGATGACTAATAATTCATCGGTCTCTGCAGTTCTTCGGAAAGGTGCAGAGGTTTTTCGAGAACAACCTAATGCGCGACTAGACTCTGAGATACTGCTGGCACATGTGCTATCAGTTCCTAGGGTTAAGCTCTACACAGATTCATCGGCATTGGTTACCAAAGCCCAAGAACAAAAATATATGGGGCATGTGGAGAAAAGGTTAAAAGGTATGCCTATTCCCTATATAACAGGATGCTCCGAATTCTGGTCTCTACCTATTATTGTGACTAAAGATGTTTTAATTCCGAGACCGGAGACTGAGCTGTTAGTCGAAATCGCCAAAGAATTGAGTAGCCTATTCCAAAAGCCTCTTACAGTCGCCGATGCTGGCACCGGCAGTGGCGCTATTGCCGCCGCATATGCTAAAGAAAACCCAAATGCAAAAGTAGTTGCGACTGATACATCTACCGCAGCACTCGCTGTAGCGAAAAGAAATTTCGACACACTAGAAGTAAATCACATCGAGTTGGTCCGTGATGACTGGTTAAAAGCTATTTGTAATAATAGCTTAGATATGATTATCACAAATCCCCCCTATGTCGACGCTGGCGATACTCATCTCATGAGCCTCTCAACCTCATTCGAACCAACTAAAGCTCTCTACGCTCAAAACGAGGGGATGTCTGAAATTAACAAACTAATTCAGGCCAGTAACCGGTGTCTAAAACCAGGAGGATTCTTGTTAGTGGAGCATGGATTCGCGCAAAAAACTCGAGTCATCAGAAGTTTTGTTAAAAATAACTTTGTGGGTATATCAACACGACAGGACTTCGCGGGGCTTGATCGCGTGACTTATGGTCAAAAGATTTGTATTGATACGTAAAACGTATTAAAAATTACAAGCTTGAATTAAAAAGGCTAGTTTAATGGATGATGAATTACTACTTAGGTACAGTCGCCAGATCCTTTTGCCCGAAGTAGATATCAACGGGCAAAACAAGCTGGCACATTCCCATGTGGTTATTATGGGGCTTGGTGGTCTAGGATCGCCAATTGCCATGTACCTCGCTGCAGCTGGTGTGGGGCAAATAACGTTGGTCGATCACGATGTCGTTGAACTCTCGAATCTTCAGAGGCAGATAATTCATTCCACCGAAGATTTAGGTCGTAAAAAAGTAAAATCTGCTGGAAATCAAATCCACTCTTTAAACCCCAATACAAAAGTTAACCTAGTTAACGAAAAACTCGACGAATCCGGATTCAATAGCCTTTTTCCAAATGTCGATGCAATCGTAGACGCAACCGACAATTTCGAATCGCGATTTCAAATCAATCACTTTAGTGTTAAGCATTCCAAACCACTTATATCAGGTGCAGCCATAAGATTTGAGGGCCAAGTGTCGGTTTTTCAAGCAACGAAGGGTGTCAGTCCATGCTATCGGTGCCTCTATTCAGACGGAATAAATATAATTGAAAATTGCGTTGACACTGGCGTTATATCACCACTCTTAGGCATTATTGGGAGCATACAAGCACTTGAGGTACTAAAAATCCTAATGGGAATTGGAGAGGCGCTCGATGGCCGACTTTTACTTCTAGATGCTCTGACAATGGAATGGCAAACCATGAAATTTCAAAAAGATCCTAAATGTCCTGAATGCAGCTGATAACATTGGTTACGCAACGAACACTTTCAATCAGGACGCGTGCCGGGCTCATAAAAAACTAGCTGTGCTAGTATTAAGGAATTAAGCATTACTTTTAAAATGTTTCTAAAAATCGTAAAACAAATTTCCATGACTACCTTGTACGCTAAAAACTTTCTTCTAATATGTCTGCCCATAATATTTTGGCACAGCAATGCATCCAGCGAGACTGCATATGTGACCGACAAAATGCGCGTGGGTATTTATGCGAGCCAAGACCTTAATAGTAAAATTTTAAAGATCCTCTCAACCGGAGACAAATTAAAGATCGTACGGGAGACGGAACTAATGTCACTGGTAATTGACGACTCAGGAATACAGGGGTGGATTGATAAAAACTATCTCATGAAAAATAAACCTGCCGCAATGCTCCTAAAAGATGTTTCAGAAAAAAGCAACCGAGATGTCCTCCAACAAAAGGCAACGAACGTTCCAAAAGAAAATCATGCGGCTACTGATAACATAAGTACTAAGGCAAATGATTTAAAGAAAAACAATACTCGCCTGAAAACAAAACTTGCTCAAGTACTCCCCAGAGTAAAGCAGTGTGAGTCACGTGCATCTATTCTAGAGAAAAAAAACGAGCGATTGAACGAAGAACTTACCATTAAATGCGCGTCGGCAGATATGACTTCTGAAGATACCGTACCTCTGCTCAACTACCAGAAACTAGAAAAGCAACTGACAGATCTTAAAAGTTCGATTAATGACCAAGTTACAAAGAAACAATCTCTATCTGAAAATAATTCCGGTCCTGTCTCAATAATTAAATACTATTCGCTCTGGATTGTAGCAAGTATGCTCGCCCTCATTGTCTTTGGGGCGGTCATGGGTGCATACCTCCTGGACTATTTCAATCGACGACGTCACGGTGGATTTCGTATCTAAAAAACCAACTAGGAAGTAAATTTGAAAATAGCAAGCTGGAATGTCAATTCAATCAGAGCCAGATTAGACCATTTAAGAGACTGGCTAAGTACTAGTCAGGTCGATATTTTGGCGCTGCAAGAGACTAAGGTTCAAGATGCAAACTTTCCCGTTTCCGAAATCTCCGAGATGGGATACAACTCTCTATTTAAGGGTCAAAAATCTTATAACGGTGTAGCTATTTTATCTCAGCAAAAAATGCGACTCTTGGAAACGGGGATCCCTGACTTTGAAGATAACCAGTGCCGCTTGCTTTGTGCTAGCGATGATAACGTCACTATAATTAACGTGTATGTCCCTAATGGCTCGGCGGTTGGATCAGATAAATTTGAATATAAAATCAAATGGCTGAATGCATTAAAAATCTGGTTAACGCACCTAGCACAAGAAAAAAACAACTTAATTCTGCTAGGAGACTTTAACATTGCTCCAGAAGATGAAGATGTGCACGATCCAGAATTGTGGCGAGATAAGATTTTGTGCAGCGCTGAAGAGCGTAGCCTTCTGGAAAGTATGAAGACTCTAGGCTTAGTGGATACTTTCCGAGAGTTCTCACAGGCCGATAGCTCCTTTTCATGGTGGGATTATAGAGCGGGTGGATTTCCTAGAAATCGAGGACTAAGGATCGACTTGATATTAGCCTCTATTGCTATGCAAAAAAACTTGAAGAGTAGTATCATAGATACTATTCCAAGAGGATGGGAAAAGCCTTCAGATCATGCTCCAGTGGTCCTTGAATTGGCACTTAACTAGTATAAAGAACCCAATCACATCTATCTAAAAGACGCACTCTTGACCGAGTTCCTAAATTTGTAGGATAAATAGTTGCAATAAAAACCATAGGAATCTAAACTCTGTCTCCCTAAAAAGAATTGGATCTTAGAGCGGATATCAATGAAAGAAGAAATACATCCAGAATACAAGCAAGTCCTATTTCATGACACCAGCGTGGATAAGTACTTCTTGGTCGGCTCCACGCTTAAAACTGATCAAACAAAGGAGTGGACAGATGGGAATACCTATCCCTACTACCCCCTTGACGTCTCCTCTGCCTCGCATCCGTTCTATACCGGCACACAAAAAATAGTAGACACTGCAGGTCGCGTAGATAAGTTCAGAAAACGTTACGGCATGGGTGCTGGCGAAAAATAAAGCTTCAAGTTAATTTTCACGAGGATAAAGAGTCATTCTAGACAACGGCTATCGTCACTTTAATTTGTCAGAAAGCCAATCAGCTAATACCGTCCACGCTTCCTCGCTCCCAATACGTTTTGCAGCAGAAAAAAGCTGCGCGGAGATATTGTCGGTCCCCAAATCTTTTATTCGTTGGCTGACCTCAGACAATACTCTACCTCTTTGACTATTGCCTAACTTATCAATCTTATTAATCAATATATGCATAGGGACGCCACAATTAGCGCACCAATTGGCTAGAATTTCTTCTTGAGGTTTAAAGGGGTGCCGGCAATCCATAACTAAAAATAGACCGGCGAGGGAAGCACGACGCTCTAAGTATTCGGGCAATTCTTTCTCCCAGTGACTACGGAGCGTTTTCGATACCTTCGCGTAACCAAAGCCGGGTAAATCTATAAGCCTGCGGCTCGGTGCCAAACCAAACACCACCAAATGTTGAGTCCGCCCTGGTGTTCGGCTGGTTCTAGCTAAGTTTTTCTGACCACAGAGCACGTTTAACGAGCTGGATTTGCCGCTATTCGACCGTCCAGCAAATGCCACCTCTCGACCAATATCTTCCGGGAGCATGTTGCATTTGGGAACACTTAATAAGAAAGAAGCTCGCTGCATCAAACCGCGAGCTTCTGAAAAAATCTGCTTTTTGCTAATTTCCCTGCTCCAATTAGGATAAAGATTTTATAATACCATCCTAAAAAATGTTTTTTTTGCAGATCCAATGCGGGCAAACGTATATAATGGGATTACTAAATTCATTAATTGAGAGCTTTATTGATGTGTCATAGGATATTCTGCCAACAATTGTTACTGACCGTAACGTTACTTTTATCTCTGGGAGTTTTCGCTAATGGCGAGCAAAAAGCCGCCGTATGCGGTGCTTGTCACGGAGTAGATGGGAATAGTATCAATCCGGCATGGCCCAGCTTGGCGGGGCAAGGATCGGATTATATCGTAAAACAATTACAGGCCTACAAATCAGGAAGTCGGCAAAACGGGTTAATGTCTCCGATGGCGGCAAATTTGAGTGATGTCGATATGATAGAAATCGCTGATTATTTTGCCAAGCAATCGCCTAAAATTTATTTCACATCGGATGAAGAAAGTGTTGTCGCGGAGAAGATCTATCGTGGGGGCGATAAATCAAGAGGAATACCCGCGTGCATGTCATGTCACGGTCCTAATGGCGCCGGCAATCCAGCAGCTAAATACCCGGCGCTAAGAGGTCAGCACGCTGACTATACTGAAGGTCAATTACTAAGTTATCGCGATCGAACTAGAGATACCGATCAACAAATGATGATGCGCTCTATTGCTGCTAAATTATCCGATGAAGAAATTAAACAACTATCTAAATATGTCTCTGCATTGCACTAGAATCAAAACAGGCTTGGCTTAATTGGTATATCGAATCAAGTCCTTATTTGCCATCGGCTTGGCGATTATATGCTTTGCCGCGCATGCCGAAAAAGTAGAAACAGAGTGGATTGAAGGAACCCACTATTTCAAAATAACCCCACCAGTACATGCTTCCCGAGCTCCTTCTGAAGCCAAAATTGTTGAGTTTTTTTGGTACGGTTGTGGTCACTGCTTCGACTTTGAACCTGCTCTAGGCGTATGGAAAAAAAATATCAACCCTCAAATTCAGTTTGATCAAATACCTGCTGTTTTTGACCGAAAATGGGCACCTCATGCACGTGCATTTTACACCGCAAAAAAACTCGGAATCCTCGATAGCATTCACCCGAAACTATTCAATGCATTACACGTAAAAAAAGAAAAAATTTATACAGAAAAACAAATAGGCGCATTCTTTGTGGAACATGGTGTCGACAAAGATGTATTCGATGAAGTTTATCATTCCTTCGAAATAGACGTCAGTGTGCGCAAGGCAATGTCACTAACACGAGCCTCAGGTATCGGCGGAGTGCCTTCTATGATCGTCAACGGACAGTACAGGACAAGCGTCCGGAACACGGGATCATTTGAAAACCTATTGGGCGTCGTTGATTACTTAGCGACTAAAAAATAAATAAATAATTCGTGGCTTGCAAGAGCTATCTAGTTAGTTGATTGTAGATAGCAAGCAAAATTAGTAAGGCCGTTCATCAAACTGTCATGAAGCATCGGCAGAATGCAATCTGTTCGTTATGTTGTGAATTCTGGTTTTTTTAGCCCTAAGGAGGTTAATAGTGATGTTTAAACGTCTTTTCTCCGGCGCCTTGTTAGCGCTTATTTTTTCCGGTAATGCTAGCGGCTTAGAAGTCGATGCTGGTATAAAAAACTATCAAAAAGAGAGCGGTGTTTCTGGCAACCTTAACAGTGTTGGTTCAGATACGCTCGCAAACCTCATGACTCTATGGGCTGAAAGCTTTCGGCTGTTCTACCCAAATGTGAATATCCAGATCCAAGCTGCAGGTTCGTCCACTGCACCGCCAGCTCTTACTGAGGCAACGTCAAATCTTGGGCCGATGAGTAGAAAAATGAAGTCAAAAGAATTAGCCGCATTTGAGAAAAAATACGGCTACAAACCAACCGCTGTACCGGTGGCAATAGATTCTCTAGCGATATTTGTCCACAAAGACAATCCAATTAAAGGCATGTCCATTAAACAGGCCGACGCCATATTTTCAGCCACAAGAAAGTGTGGTGGTTCCTCCGATATAAAAACATGGGGAGATATTGGATTATCTGGTGGCTGGAGAGATAGGGCGATTCAAGTATATGGTCGAAATAGTGTTTCTGGAACTTACGGCTACTTTAAAAAGAAAGCCCTCTGTAAAGGAGACTTCAAGGACTCAGTCAACGAACAACCTGGCTCAGCCTCGGTTGTTCAAGGCATAACCAAATCACTCAACGGCATAGGTTATAGCGGTATCGGCTACAGAACTTCAGGGGTTCGGGCAATCCCTTTATCTAAAAAAGACAGTAGATTTGTCGAGCCTACTTCTGATAACGCCATCAATGGCACTTATCCGTTATCGAGGTTTTTGTATGTCTACGTCAACAAGCAACCCAACAAGCCATTACCTCCTCTGGAGAGAGCGCTCATGAAAATGGTACTAAGCAAAGAAGGACAGGAAGTAGTCATAAAAGATGGCTATATTCCGGTACCGGCCAAAGTCGCTAATAAGTACCTAAACGGAGTGCTGGCAAATTAAAAATGCCTCAGCTTAGAAAGCCC
>CALJHG010000060.1 GCA_938075585.1 uncultured Gammaproteobacteria bacterium
TAGATTTATAAGCGTCTAGACTTCGATAAAAATTATAAAATTCGGGATCTGCATTATAGGCCTCAGCATAAATTTCAGCTGCCGCCGCGTCTCCAGCCCCACGTAGCTTTTGGGCATCTCGATAAGCCTCGGCCGAGATCACTGTCCTCTGCCGATCAGCATCAGCTCGAATAGTTATGGATTCTTTATCACCACGAGCTCTGAATTCTCTAGCTACACGTGATCGTTCAGACCTCATACGCTCGTAAACATTACTGCTAACCTCGGTCGGTAGATCAATTCTTTTCAAACGTACATCTAAAATTTCCATACCTAAGTCTAAGCCCCGCTCATTTGCGATCCGAGTCACGCTTTTCATGATAGCGCCCCTCTCACCAGACACTACCTCTTGCACAGTACGCTTGCCAAATTCACTTCTCAGACCATCGTTTACTTTCTGATATAACAGCAACCCTGCTCGTCGAGGGTCACCATCACTAGACTTATAAAACTGGACCACATCATAGATTCTCCACCTAGCAAAAGAATCAACTATCACGTCTTTTTTCTCTCCAGTTAAAAACCTCTGAGGTTCTGCGTCAAGGGTTTGCAAGCGTTTATCGAAAGTACGGACATTTTGCACGAATGGAAGTTTGAAGTGTAACCCAGGTTCGTAATCCGATCGTTGAATTTTACCTAGCTGAAATAGGATTGCTTCTTGATATTCGTACACACGAAATGTACATAAATACACTGCAATCAATGACAGAACTAAAGTAGCTCCTGTTATTTGCTTAATCATTAACGTACTCCTCTAGCGCGAGGATCGCGCCTGTCACGTGTAGAGTCTTCGGTGGCCGGCTTGTAAGGCACAACGCCCTGATTCAGGCTTTGTTCTCCATCTCGACTTTTTTCCAATAATTTGTCGAGCGGTAAATACATGAGACTTGAGCTACCATCATTGTCAATTACGATTTTTGAGGCTTCAGACATTACTTGTTCCATCGCCTCTAGGTATAAGCGATTTCTAGTTACTTCAGGTGCTTTTTCATATTCTTCGTATAGCTGACTGAATCGACTAGCTTCACCTTGAGCTTGCGAAATTACACTTTTTTGGTAACCTTCGGCATCCAGACGGATCCTAGCGGCTTCACCAGCAGATCTTTCCACAACTTCGTTGCGGTACGCTTCAGCCTCGTTTATCTTACGCTGTTCATCCTCGCGAGCTTTTATCGCATCGTCAAAAGAAGCCTTAACTTGCTCGGGAGGTTTTGCTGGTTGCATATTAACACTAGTCACCTCCACGCCAGAGCTGTAGGTGTCTAAAATCTCCTGTATTAGTGTTTGCGCTCCAGTAGCAATCTCTGCGCGCCCCTCTGTGATAACGAATGAAAGCGTACTGCCGCCAATGATATCTCTGATAGCCGACTCCGTTACCCGTCTCACAGAGACATCAGGATCCGCTATAGCAAACAAATATTGCTCTACATCTTTGATCCGATACTGAATTGCAACTTCAACATCTACAATATTCTCATCTCCAGTAAGCATTGCGGAGTCAGAGGTCAGTGTTTCGATCCGCTCTACATTAACTTTCACTACTTGTTCAATTGGTCTTGGAAATCGTATATGTGGACCAGGTTGTAACACAGACACGAACTTGCCGAACCTCATTACTACACCTCTTTCCGCCGGGTCAATACGATAAAGCATTTCCCAAGATAAAAGACCCAGCAGCAAGATACCTATAAGGGCAAAAGGTCCCCCCTTACCTTCTGGGCTAGTTTTTTTTGAATCGGACGTACCCTTACCGCCAAAAAAGCTATTTAATTTTTGCTGCATCCGGCGCACTACCTCATCCAAATCAGGGGGTCCCTGATTACCCCCTTTATTTTTCCAAGGATCATTATCGCCGTTCGAATCATTCCATGACATTTTTGCTACTCGCTCGCTATAGTGATTATTAATTCACAATTGTTCTTTATGATGATTGTAATGTGGTGCTTATGCTTGTTCAATCGATGGTGAGAAGAAAACAGAATATTTATACCATGTTATACTCAATATTGCTCAGAATGGATCTTTTCTCTAAATCGGAAACGAAACTAGAAAATCCCGGATTACGTCTGAAAATATTCCACCGGGCTTCCGACAATACTATTTGTAGTACCCAGCTACCGTCATCGTTGACTCGCTCACTAGTGACAGCACCCCATTCCCAGAGCATGGCTCTTAGTTTTCCACCTCCAACCGAAACTTTAATGTTCCTCACTATTTTCTTTTCATTCACCTGATCCGCGATACAATCCGTTAATAATTTTAGACCCAGTTGATTTTTGGCCGAAATCCAAACTTTCTTTACCTGCCCAGAATCACCATATTCGCAGCGAGCCTCGCAGTTGGCGCTCTTGTCAATTTTGTTAAACACCTCGATAACCGGAATGTCAGATGCTCCTATAGTGCGCAACACTTGATACACTTCTTCGATACGGGAAAAGCGCTCTTCGTCACTCCCATCTATAACATGCAACAGTAAATTGGCCTCCTTAGTCTCATCCAATGTCGCAGAAAATGCGTCAATTAAGTTTGGCGGCAAATCACGCACAAAGCCTACCGTATCGGTCAGAAGGATTGGATTCTCTCCACTAATTGCCAACGAGCCAACTGTGGTGTCCAGGGTGGCAAACAGCTGATCTTCGCAATAAACATTGCCACCGGTCATTTCGTTAAACAGCGTTGATTTCCCTGCGTTGGTATAACCTACAATTGCGACGGTTGATAGCATTGCTTTTTTACGCGACTGCGTACTTTGATGTCTTCGCTTTTTTACCTTGTCTAAACGTAGCTTGATTTGTTTAATACGAGTGCCAATAAGCCGTCGATCTGTTTCAAGCTGAGTCTCGCCGGGACCTCGTAATCCTATACCTCCTTTTTGTCTCTCTAGGTGAGTCCAGCCTCGCACTAACCTGCTTGAGAGATGCGACAATTGTGCTAACTCCACCTGTAATTTACCTTCAAAAGAGCGTGCTCGCTGCGCGAAGATATCTAAGATCAATGCTGTGCGATCGATTACTCGGACACACAGCAATTTTTCTAGATTACGCTGCTGTACAGGCGATAGATCCTGACTACAGAGAACCAAGCCAACACCGGAATCCTTCACGATCGTGGCCAGTTCCATTGCTTTACCTTCTCCGACAAAATATCGCGGATCGGGTGAATCTCGGCGAGCGGTTATAATTCGGGACACGCACACCCCACATGCTCTCGCCAACTCAGAGAACTCATGAATTTCAGTAGACGCACTCTTTTGGAAAATAACGTGAAGATGCAACGCGGTTTCGATTGATACGGGATTATTTATTAAATCAACCTCTCAAAAATAGTGCATAAACTGAGGGTTTATGACAGATTCTCAACATCTATATTATCAACTCTGACATTGCGCGTGGGCACTATCGTTGATATGGCATGCTTATATACCATCTGGCTCACCGCTCCTTTCAACAGAACGACAAACGAATCGAAAGATTCTATTTGCCCTTGTAGCTTAATCCCATTCATCAAATAAACAGATACTTGAATTCGCTCTTTCCTCAGTTCGTTCAAATAAGGCTCTTGCAATTGAACTTTATTCATAGTCTTCCCCTGTCCTTAGTGCAGAAACAAAAATTGCAGTTATCGCTACACAAACAAACCAGTTATCAACATGTATTCAAATAGATTATTCCTATTCGACCAAAAAATCGACCACTTCCGCTCGAAATTAAGCGCTTCACAATGTCAGTTGTGGAGCAGCCAGACTAATTTCTAAATTCTATCTATATTCAATATCTCCACATATCAGTTTTACCATGATACCTAGATCCGACTGTACCGATTCACTATCACACCATATCGCATCAATTTCCTTCCTGAACCAAGTTCTCTGCCTCTTTGCCAATTGACATGTTGCGACGATAGCTTGCTGCTTCATTGTAGTATAATTAATTTTATCGTTCAGATAGTCGCACACTTGCTTGTAGCCGACACTACCTAGCAACGGATTGTCTCTCGCAACACTAGTATTAATACGCAATTCGTTAACCTCGTTTACCAAGCCCTTCTCCAACATACTGTCAAAACGCTTTGCGATAGCTGAAGCCAGTGCCTCTCTATTTCGATTAGCAAGAATAAACTTTACGGGAGAAATTTCAGACGTTTTTTTGTGAGCTTTTGCCATTAAACTAGTTATCGTATCGCCCGTTATCCGAAAAACTTCGATAGCGCGTATCAGTCGATGAGAATCGCTCTCATGTATCCTTCTAGCCGACTCTGGATCTACTTCGGCCAACATCTGATGCAATCGCGGCGAACCATACGTTTCACAGATGATATCAAGTTCCCTCCGCACCGCTTCGTCCCTCTCTGGAAGATCATGAAGTCCGTTCTCTAGTGCCCGAAAATACATGCCTGTCCCTCCTACTAAAACAGGCAGCTTACCCCTAGTTTGGATTTCAACTATTGCTTGCGAAGCATCTTCACAAAATTTTGCGACAGAATAAAAGGAACTAGGGCTGCATATTCCAATCAAGTGATGCGGAACGCGGCGAAGCATACTACAACTCGGTCTAGCTGCACCGATTTTTGCCCCTCTGTACACTAAGGTCGAATCTACGCTAATAATTTCGATCGGTATGTGCTCTGATAGTTTAATTGCAAGGCTACTCTTGCCGCTGTTAGTCGGGCCCATCAAGAACATAACTCTACCCACAGGCCATAAAGATTCCATAACTATTGCTTTAGACCGCGCGCTATAAACTCTCCATCTAGGAGTACACTAAGAGAGATTAAATCGATGCGCGCTGCCGAAGCGCTCCTCGCCATTTCGTCTAACATGGCATAATTCGGGTTATTATGATCAAAATATTCTATCGAATTTAAAATAGAGTGCATTAAAGAAGATTGGAAATTCTCACCTAGTAACAGCCTCGCCGAAAAAAGTATAAGAAACTGGCGGACGTCAATTTTTGGCAGTATCTTTGGAACATTGCGAACTAATGCTCCGGCTAACCCTAAGTCCTCAATGCCGAACCCTAACTTACGCAGCTGGTCAGAGTGCAACATAATGACTTCGGCGTGCTGAGGTGGAACCCGCTCAGGCACTAAGAGATCTGCTTGATTACCTTGGTCGATGTCTTGACTAATTCTTAGTCGCTCATCAAGTATCGTTGCCCACGCAACATACATATTCAAAACTCTCACATCGGATTTTAACAAAAACAGCAGATACTTAGTGTCAACAACAACTAATGGTTGACCTGAAAAGGCTAAATTAGGAGATTGTGAGTAGACTTGAGAGTCTGTCTTATGATTCGAGAATCTTCCGCCCGAACCAAGAGCTTCGTTTTGCGAATCATCCGGCAAAATTGTCTTATTTACTCCCAAAGCATCTCTAACCGATATGTATACCAGATCGTAAAGTTCTCGAGAGTTCTTAATTTTTACTTCCAATTTAGCGGGGTGTACATTAACGTCAACGTTCTGCTCTTGAATAACTATCGAAAGAGCATAAAATGCAAATTCGCCTTTAGCTACCAATGGACCATAGGCCGATTTCACAGCATGTTGTACAACTTTATCCCTCACTATTCGCCCGTTAATAGCTAAACACTGCCTATCAGATCGACTTGATGGAAATGCAGTATTCGAGACCCATCCACTAATCTTTCCACCAAAATATTCGCTCTCAATAGGTACCAACGACTTGGCTAAGTTATTTCCAAATAAAGTGTTCCATCTGGGATCCGACAATTTCATGGTTCGGGCAGGACTTAGACTTAGCCCCCGAAGTCCTGCCTGCCTCAGACGAAATCGGACGTTTGGAAAAGCAAAAGCGAATTGACGTATTAATATCTTGACCTTAAAAAATTCCGTTCTCGGCTGTTTGAGGAATGCTTTGCGGGCGGGGACATTAAAAAACAAGTTATTAATACAAATCTTTGTACCTATATTGCCAGCGCACGGAACGGGTTTAACATCCAAACTATCCGGTTTCGTCGAGAGCATCCAAGGATGCAGCTCGGACTCATGCCTACTTGATAGTTCGACTTCGGCGACAGAGGTGATACTCGCCAGAGCCTCGCCCCTAAAACCCAAAGACGATATTTTCAACACATCTGAACTCTCGTCTAGCTTGCTTGTGTAGTGTCGAGTAATTGCGGCCTTCAAATCATTCTTTAGTATCCCGCGCCCATTGTCGATCACTTCAATAGTGTCCAAGCCTCCGCTAGACAGATTTACGCAAATATCTGTGCTACCGGCATCCAAACTATTCTCAATTAATTCTTTAACCACCGAGGCTGGACCATCGACCACCTCGCCCGCCGCGATTTGATTAATAATGGAGTCTGGTAATAAGTTTATCCGGCGATTCTGCTGCACTAACTGTCTACCTTTAGATCATCTATGGGAGAATCAGGGTATTTTTAGCACTGTTCCTATGGTAATCGTATCTTTTTTCATACCATTAGTAACCATAATCGCGCGCAAACTAACCCCATAGAACTTACTCAGTTCAGATAGAGTATCTCCCCTAACTACACGATGTAATTTGATTGCGCGTCCCAGGGGAATTTTAAGTCTCTCCCCTACTCTGATCACACTATCCTCAAGATTATTAGCCGATCGCAAATCAACCGCTCGAACGCCGTATTTAACTCCTAATTGAGACAACGTGTCCCCTCTTACTACAATATGTGATTTAAACGCGCGCGAGATATTTGAATTTACTTGATATTTATTTAAATAATTAATGATACCGCGGTATAACGAATTTGAGAGCCTCGTCTGAAAATCACTCTTGCGCAGGTTTGCCTCATCTAAAGGATTCGAAATAAATGCTGTTTCAACCAAAACTGAGGGAATGTCAGGAGACTTAAGCACAACAAAACCCGCTTGCTCTACCTTCTTTTTGTGAACCGGTCCAAGCACTTTCAACTGAGCTAATATTTCTTGTCCTAATAGTTTACTCTCTTCAATAGCCGCGGTTTGCGTCATATCTATCAAAGTACGGCTTAGAAATTCATCCTTGTTACTCAGAGAAACACCCTCAACTACTTGCTCGAAATTTGCTTTTTTTGCCAGATACTTAGCCGCCTCGCTGCTCGCACCTTTAGGGGACAAAACGTATACCGACGCTCCTCTTACTTTCGGATCTTTAAATGCATCAGCGTGTATTGACACAAAAAGATCTGCTTTCTCATTTCTAGCGACCGCCAAACGTGTACGAAGCTTGACGTACACGTCACCTCTACGAGTCTGAATCGCTTTCATGCCAGGATTTTGATTAATCAAAACCGCCAACTTCTCTGAGACAGACAAATTTATATCTTTCTCATAAACTCCTGTAACACCAATGGCACCTACATCCCGACCTCCATGGCCTGCGTCAATCGCAACAATCACTATTCTATCATCCAGCGCGATACTTTGACTGGGGTAAATCAACGCTACAAGCACCAAATTTAGGAAAACGCACAACAACCTATGAAACATAATACAATCAATCCATATTCTGCGACGAATCGGTGTGAAGTCCTCCGAAAGACTGGTGGCGTAGATTAGAAATTATAACGCCTCCTCGCTCAGTCTCTCCGTACATCTTAAGTTCTCGAAGGTGAGGCTCTGCACCTACCTCTAACTCTATTACTAAGTCAGCAGAAGGCAATACGCCCTCGCCTTTACTCGGCCATTCGACAAGCACGTCGCTCACATCATCGAAGTACTGATCTAGTCCTATAAAATCCAACTCCGTCGGGTCCTCAATACGATAAAAATCAAAATGATGTACGTCAAAACCCAGCATCACATAAGACTCGACAATGGTGAAAGTCGGGCTCTTAACTCGCCCTTTGTATCCGGCGCCTCGTAGATATCCTCGACAAAAAACAGTCTTCCCTGAACCGAGTTGGCCGGTTAGAAACAGGCGCGTACCTCTAGGACAGGCCATCTTGGTCGCAAACCCGAGCGACTCCATTTCTTTAGCGGAAGTCAGTTTATGATAAAGATATTCTCGACGCATGATCAAGCGGTCCGGCGCAAGCGGGTCGAGTAAGTGATTTTCAAATTAATACTGTCCACCTAGAATACGCCTAGTGAGATACATCTGTATTAAGGAAGTACTGTCGATAATACTTTAACTCATCAATTGAATCTCTAATGTCCTCAAGTGCTATGTGTTTTGAATCCTTGTCGAACGGAGTAAGTTTATCAGCCCATCGGTTAGCCAACTCCTTAATAGTGCTGACGTCGAGGTTACGATAATGGAAAAACTCAGCTAACGTGGGCATGTACTTGTAGATAAAACGTCGGTCCTGACAAATACTGCTACCACACATGGGAGAAACATTTTTTGGCACATACTTTTTTAAAAATTGTAGAGTCATTTTTTCGGCATCAGAAATTGTATCTTCACTTTGTTGCACTCTGCTAACGAGCCCCGATGCAGTGTGATGGCTAGTGTTCCATTCGTCCATTTGTGCTAATACGTCGTGATTTTGGTGAATAGCAACAACGGGACCACAAACTTGTTCACTAAGATCGGAATTCGTTACTATTGTCGCTATCTCTATTATCACATCAACCTCGGGGCGCAAGCCCGTCATCTCAAGATCTATCCAAACTAAATTATTTTTCGAATATTCCATCATACGCTCCATGTTTTTAAACACACAGTATTACAAACCATAACTTGATCAAAACGACTGCCGGCTGGCTAACGCTCTAGACAACGTCGAGCTGTCAACAAACTCTAAATCACCACCGACGGGAACTCCGTAAGCTATCCGAGATACGCGTATATCTAATTGATGCGCTATCTCTCGGATATAATGCGCTGTTGCTTCTCCTTCCATGGTAGTCCCAGTAGCTATTATGACCTCTTTAATATCTTCTTTAACAAGCCTTGCTTCTAAGCGCGGAATACCCAATACCTCGGCAGATATACCATCGATAGGAGATAACCTACCTAGCAGAACAAAATAAGTGCCACGATAACCAGAGCCTTGCTCAATTGACAGAACATCTAAGGGATTTTCTACTACGCAAACTGTCGACACATCTCGGCTAGCATCCGAGCATGTTTTGCATATTGCTAGCTCGGTAAAATTACGGCAAACGTTACATCTTCCTATTTCGTTGGCAGCGCGCTCCAATACGCTAGCTAAGTTTTTCGCGATATCTCTATTTTGTCCCATGAGGTGAAAAGCAATTCGCTGTGCAGACTTAGGCCCAACCCCGGGAAGAAATTGTAAGCTCTCTATCAGATCTGACAAAAGAGATGAAGACATATAATAACTCCTAGGAAAAGCTCAAAAACAGTTAGTTAAAGCTTTTCAAAAAATCTAACCCCGAAGTCACTTTAGACATTTTCTCTCGGGATACTAAGTCGGCTCGCTTACTTGCATCGTTAAAAGCTATAACTAAAAGATCCTGAAACATTTCTAAGTCTTCGGTAACGACCTTTGACTCTATCTGCACTGATAACACATCTTTACGTCCATTCATTCGCACTGTCACCATCCCGCCCCCTGCCTCACCGATAACTTCTAAAGCAGAAATTTCTTCCTGCATTTTAGCAACTTCTCCCTGCATCGCTTGAGCTTGCTTCATTAAATCAGTCAGACCATCTTTCAACACATCACTTCTCCTAGTAACATCAGTTAATACTACTGTTCTTCTTCGTTGTCACCCCGTGACACTTTTTCTATGGTTGCGCCAAACTCATTCATCAGTAGCATGACATTTGGATCCTCCTGTATATTTTGCTCCGCAATTCTTTGGGCCTCTTCTTCATTAGCCATAGTTTGCTCAGCGAGGGACAGCTTGGGATCATCAGGCAAATTCACCAAAGATATTTTTAAAACCTCACCCGTTAACAAAAAGACTTTCTCTTCCAACAACTCCAGTGCGTTAGCTTGTGCCAATTTCTCATGATTAGGGGCTAAGTATAAATTAAGTGACCCGCGATCCCGCCCTACAAAAACCGTATTGCGATACAATTCACGTGTGAGACCTGACACCTCGAGCAACTCTGAGAGTGCATGCCATTCTTCATTTGAATTTAGACTCACGCTATGTATGGATGAGCTTTTAGCTGATTCCTTGGCCAGTTCAGCGGTATCGACGATGTCCTGGTCGCAAACATGATCAGGTGCGATGAAGTTAGTTAATTCTTTTTTTTTTTCGCGGATTTTTCCATCGGAAGGATCATCTGGTTGTAATGTTTTATCAGCTAAGTGATCGTCATACAACCTAAAAGACAACATGCGCAACAGAACCATTTCAAATGCCGACTCAGTATCCGGACTGATCGCCAGATCACTTCGCCCAACCAGCGCTATTTGATAAAACAATTGACAATCTTCTTGACCGATTAAATCCGCCAGCATGCCAATTTCGGGATCATCCTCAAAAGATTCCGCATCATCGCCTAATGCTTTGACAGTTGCAATACGAACTAAAATTGACAAAATTTCCGATAAAACATCACCGTAATCTGGTCCCACTATCCGTAACTCTCTCGCCGCTGAAATAAGCTTTTTCGAATCGTTGAGCGCTACAGATTTAAGAATACTTATAATAGTGTCTCTATCTATCACTCCAAGCATGTCAACAACAGACGACTCGGTTATCAACCCGCCGCCATGAGAGACACTCTGATCCAACAGACTTAGAGCATCTCGAACACTACCGAGCGCACTTTTTGCAAGTAGCTCTACGCCGCGCTGCTCAAACTGTATCCCTTCGCGCGTGAGTAGGTCAGCAAGATGTAACGATATCTCACTTTTTTCAACTTTTAAAAGATTAAACTGAAGGCAGCGTGACAACACCGTAACAGGCAATTTCTTCGGGTCTGTAGTCGCCAACAAAAATTTCACATGCTCGGGCGGCTCCTCTAGTGTTTTCAACAATGCGTTAAAAGAATGGTTAGAAAACATGTGAACCTCATCGATGAGGTATATCTTGAATCGACCGACACTGGGCAAGTACTGTACGTTATCTAAAAGCTCACGTGTTTCTTCCACCTTAGTTCTAGAAGCAGCGTCGACCTCAATCAGATCTACAAACTGTCCTTTTTCAAAGCCCAAACATGACCCACATTTGCCACATGGCTCACTTGTGATTCCGGAATCACAATTAAGTGCTTTAGCCAAAACTCTAGCCAAAGTGGTCTTCCCGACACCTCTCGTACCTGTGAATAGATACGCGTGATGTATTCGCTGAGAATCAAGTCCGTTTATTAGTGCTTTCAAGACATGCTTCTGACCTATAACGTCAGAGAAAGTTTGAGGGCGCCATTTGCGCGCAAACACTTGGTAACTCATAACACCCAACCTAATAGAGGAAGAACTAATACTCTCACAAAAACTAGCGGCGACCACCCTGATCAAGCTTCGCGCATACAGAAACTGCTTCCGCTGCTCCTTTTCAGGCCTGACGGGTTTCACAGAAGTGTACCGCTAAGAGACCAGGGTGCTCACCATTGATTCTTTAATTCTACTTGAAAAATATGCAAACTTCGTAAGTTTTTTGTAAAACCGACTATTATAATTCGCAGAATACTGCAAAATTAAAAACGAAGAACATCAAATTTCCTACTAAAGCGGCA
>CALJHG010000061.1 GCA_938075585.1 uncultured Gammaproteobacteria bacterium
GCGATCTAAAGTGCTTTAGCACTAGGATTGGTCCGATAGCATTTATCGCATAGGAACGTTCTAGGCTAAAAGCTGAGATATCCGCTAATCTCTTTTCGGGGTATATGGAATCATCATGTAAAATCCCGCTGGAGTTTATTAATAATGAAATATGTTCTATCTGCGACGATATTTTTTTTGAAGCAGATACAATAGACTTTTCATTAGAAACATCCAACTTTTGAGTTACCAGCCTAGAGGTATACTTTTGTTGGAGTTTCCCTAATCCGCTACTTTTGTCCGGCTCACGGCAAGTAGCAACCACTATGGAGTTATCTTGGTGCGCAAGAATATGGGCCGCCAAAGCTAAACCCAAACCTTGCCCAGCTCCTTGAATCATAGTGACATCGTTTCCCATCTCAGCTGGCCGAAAATTCCATAGACCGCATCGAAAATAATCCACAACTTTTCTTTGATTGCGACGAATTTTTTCGTTTATAAACGTTCAATAATAGTCACGTTGGCTTGACCGCCCCCCTCACACATTGTTTGCAGGCCATATTTGCCTCCGGTTCTTTCTAGCTCATGCAACAATGTCGTCATCAGTTTGGTGCCGGTTGCGCCGATTGGGTGTCCTAGTGCGATAGCTCCCCCATTAACGTTGGTTTTTTCTGGGTCATAGTTCATATCTTTGATCCACGCCATGGGAACAGGGGCGAAGGCCTCATTGATCTCTACTAAATCAATATCTTCAATCTTCATGCCTGCACGTTTCAATGCATACTGAGTAGTCATTATAGGAGCCGTTAACATAATCATGGGGTCTTCAGCTCTCACACTCATATGATGAATACGTGCTCTAGGTTTGAGATTATATCTTTTCACCGCATCTTCTGAAGCAATCAGCATAGCAGACGACCCGTCACAGGTTTGACTAGATACGGCAGCTGTGATTTTTTCTAGTCCAAAAATGGGTTCTAGTGTCGCCATTTGCTCCAAAGTAGTTTCCCGAGGCGTTTCATCATGATCGAGTCCGTTCATAGGTACGATTTCTCTTTCGAACCTACCTTTCTCAATCGCGCTGATAGCTCTCCTGTGGGATTCGAGGGAATATATTTCCATTTCTTCCCGTGATATCCCCCATTTATCTGCCATCATTTGGGCGCCTTTGAATTGGGTAGGAGGGTCTTCACCATATCGTGCGACCCAGCCAGGTGAGTCACTAAAAGGATCGCTAAAACCAAATCCGCCTGCCGCCAGTGCAGACGAACCTATTGGAATTTTTGACATTACCTGCACACCGCCGGCGATGACAAGGTCGTTTACCCCAGACATTACCGCTTGGGCTGCAAAATGCACCGACTGCTGTGACGAGCCACATTGCCTGTCTATGGTAACTCCCGGAACCGCTTCGCTAAAACCAGCAGTTAGCCAACATGTACGCGCTACGTCACCAGCTAGTGGCCCAATAGCATCTATAGTTCCGAAAATGACATCATCATATTCCTCATCTGGAATCTGATTTCGCTCAACAATAGCCTTAATGACATGGGCTCCAAGATCTGCGGCGTGTACGTCTTGTAGACTCCCCCTGCGTTTTCCAGTGGGACTTCGCACGGCATCAACGATAAAAGCTTCGGCCATCATGTAATCTCCTTGATTAATTTACTAGGTAACGGTCTGTATTATGCTAAATTCGTGTAGCGATTAAAACAACGGCCGAATTTGAATCGTCAGTCAATTATTCTCTCGGCAGTAGAAAATAGTACCCAGACTATCGCGCCAATAATGTTGATTATGGCACAAAGTATGAAAGCGGACGAAAAACTCCCTGTCGTTTCCACTAGCCAACCGGTTACGGTGACACCAATAATACCTGGGAGTGTTCCAGCAGTGTTCGTAATCCCCATAAGAACGTCCGCATATCTAGGCGCGATATCGAGGTGATTTGGTACAAATCCTGACCACATTAGGGCGGAGAAACCTAGTGCACCGCACATAAGGCCCATAGCTAACGACGCATTAGTCACATCTTTCACTAAAATTAGAAAAATGGCGGATCCTAGTAGCCCGCTGACTTGCATAGCTTTACGAATAAAAGTGAGACTAACTTTCCTTTGAAGTAAGTAGTCCGCAAAATAGCCACCTAAATTTCCAAATATGAGCATGGATAAGTAGGGCGCCGCTGAATAAAGACCTGCATTCATAATACTAAGACCGTGCTGAGTCCTGAAGTAGCTAGGAAGCCATGCGAGCAACATATAGAGTATCCAATTGCTGCAAAAATGATTAATAAAAAGTGCCCAAATAGCTTTACTTTTCAGGAAGAATTTCCATGGGATGTCTTTTTCAGAGTTTGGTGTATAGGTGTTCGAAATAAGCATTTTTCGCTCAGGTTCTGAGCATTTCGGATCTGTAGCTGGGTCATTTTTAGCAACGCGAAACCATATAATTGTCCAAAAGGCCCCGCCTATTCCAAATGCGTAAAATGCCATGGGCCATCCGTAGGTATCTACTATCCAGCCGGTAGTGAGAAGAGCGAATAAAGTCCCTAGGGGAATACCGCCCACTAGGAGAGAGACCGCTCTCGAGCGCTCTTTTTGAGGCACCCATCTTCCATAGAGATTATATGCTGAGGGGAACATAGCTGCTTCGCCCAGACCCATTGCAATTCTAGCGATAATTAGCGCGCCAAAACCAAAGGCAGCCGCTACAGGTGTTAAAAAAGTGAAAATCGACCACCACAAAACTGCGATACCGAGGATAATTTTTCCGCCAAGCTTATTTGCAAGCCAGCCGCTGGGAGCCATAAAAAGCATATATCCGATAAAAAAAGAAGAAAGAACATATCCTTTGGTCGTGTCTGACCAGCCAAATTCTTCTTGCATAGCTATTGCGGCAACCGAGATGTTGACTCTATCTGCGTAGCAAATAATAGCTGCGAGCACACACAGCCCTACAATGGTATAGCGACGTGGCCAGTGGGATAGTTTTATTTTGAAACTATTTAAGAGATCGCTCATTCTTTAGTGTCTCCTTACTGCTGCATCTTTTACTATAAGCGATATTGCCAAATAACTAGTATTTTTAACTTGTTTTTTATTTTGGTTATAATAATGTTGACTCTTACATATTACTTTTTTGGAGCATCCATGCCTATCTACGAATATCACTGCGAAGAGAACGGTCAGACCATAGAGGTGGTACACCCCATGGCCGATCGTTTTTCTACTTGGGGGGAACTCTGTGAGTATTCCAGAAGAGACTTGGGGGATACCGACGGCGGCGCTGAGGTGAAACGATTAGTGGGCGGTGGCAATGCCACTATGGACCCAGTGACCGCTTCGAAGCAGTTGAAAGCGGCAGGAGCTGCATCTACTAGTCTTACCGGGACCAAAGGAATGGCTGCGCCGCCGAGAACAAATAAGTTCTAGCTTTTGTCCGGTTTTGCTCTTCGGGCTGGCGTTAAAAGAGATACGTAGCTGACGCCTGGTCTGTTATCTCCGGTAACAGGAAGTTCTTGTTTACGCCAACCAGACAATCCTTCTTCCATCACACTTATATTTGAGAAACCTGCCTCATTTAAACTTTCAGCTGCCTCGGTTGCTCGGTCACTATTGTCTGCACCTACAATTATCGCATCTTCGTGAGATAGTTGGTGATTGGCGACCAAAGTAAATGCATCGTTAGGGTGAGTATCCCCGGTTTTTGGGTGAAAAAAAACGATTGGTATATTGATGACTTTCCCTTTTGGATGGCCTTCAACGAACTCGGCTACTGTTCTAACGTCGATGTATGTTGTGTTTTCCGAATGATTTATTTGTTCAAAGGTTTCTTGTGCGCTAACAACAGAGATTTTCATATTTGTTTCGTCCAAGTTTTATTGTTTAAATGCGTTGACGAATGGCGGGATTACTTGGCATCGTGATCGCTGTTCCAGAGGCGGTTTATCTGTGAAATTAAAGCAGAGTTTAGCTTCTTCTTCGGTTACCTCCATCTGCTCGATGTGAAAGTGGGCGATCCGTCCATTTTTCATTAGACCAAAGACACAGTCTATAATGCGTATTGCGGGAATTTGACCCATCTCAGGATGGACTAGGTATTGCGACTTTTTCTTTGCCATTATCCTACTCTCTAATAGATAGTGGGATACCATTTTGAGGGATTTTTAATAATTTCGCACTAGTTGATTACAGTTTGGCGCTTAATTTGCTAGAGTAAGTATAGAATGGTGCGTCAAACTAAGGGGGCTTTTAGCTTATGTCGTCGGTACCTCAGAAAGAATTAGTTACTGGAGTTGAACGCTATCCGTTGGATGCGGAAGTTCCCAATGTCGTTGAGAAGTTATTTTCTTTGCGTAACCAATGTACTGAATGTAACGTTTGCGAGGTGGCATGTTCTTTGGTTCACTCTCCCGATGGTACTGTTAATCCGCAATATGCTCGATTAAAAATTAACCATGCGCCCGCAAAACCGTCTAAAGTTAGTCCTGGTGGTCTCGGGTTCGTTGCAGATATCTGTCATCACTGTGGTAACCCTCCACCTTGCGCTGAAGTATGCCCTACCGATGCATTTTATTATGATCCCAAGACAAAGGCCGCCGTAATAGAGCAGGACAATTGTATTCAATGTATGGAGTGTGTACCCGGTTGTCCTTTTGATACCGTATTTGTAGCTCCAAGTGGTGAATTATTAAAATGTGATCTCTGTGGAGGCGATCCGGTTTGCGTAAAAGCGTGCGCGGCTAGACCTGAGATGCTGAATGAAGGAAAGCAATATGTCCGTTTGCCTGTTTTGTTTTATGCCGAGCAGGCGGACTTTAATAAAGAGCACAAACAAGTCCCAGAAATGGGCGATGAAGTAGGTATGATGCAAGCGATGTTAGAGGCGGGAAAAATTTCGAGTCCCGCCTAGAGTTTTTGCGAGGAGAAGGGAGAAAATATTATGGAAAGTCGTTTACTAAGGGTTGACTTAACTACCGGAAAGATGAGGAGTGAAGTCATTCCTCATAGCGTTTTTGAGCGTTGGATCGGTGGTTCAGGCATTAATAATTGGATTATGTGGGAACACTTTCTAACCCATGACATCAATTGTGATCCGAGGGGGCCGGATAATATTTTTGTGTTTGGCGTAGGGCCGCTCGCTGGGACAGGAGCTGGCAGCGGAATTAAAGGAAGAATAACTTTTAAGAGTCCCTGCTATAACATGTTCGGTGATTCCGCAGGGGGAGGTAAATTCCCCTACATGTTGAGGTTTACCGCATTCGAATATATTGCCATCACTGGTAAGTCCCCAAAGCCGGTTTATCTTCATATATGTAATGACGAAGTTTCTTTGGTGGATGCTAGTCACCTGTGGGGTCGAGATACGTTAGAAACACATACGATATTGAGGGAAGAGCTGGGTACATACCCTTCCCACGCACATACACTTTCTATTAGCCAAGCAGGTGAAAATCAAGTTGGGATAGCGAGTGTGGTTTCTGATGCACTAAGGATTCATGCTCGATGTGGTGGCGGGGCTGTTATGGGCTCTAAAAATTTAAAGGCTATTGCCGTTCAAGGAAATGGCGGCTTAAAGATCCAAATGCCTGAGGAAATGCTGGCATGGTCAGATGATTTCCGCCAAAAGATAGACGAGAATGAGGCTGTCTATGGATTTAAAAGACGCGGCACTCTTGGCGCTGTCGAAATGTATCAACATATCGGAAGTCATTTCTGGCGGAATAATCAGGGTAATATGTTTCGAGGTGGAGAAATCACCTCCGATAACTGGGTTAAAAAATATCATAAGTATTCCGAAGTGTGCTCTTCCGACTGCTTCATAGCATGCGACGCGAAATATAAAATAGATGGGACAGAATCGGAAGCTTCTAAAAAGTATATTGGTGAAACGTTTAGACGACCTGAGTACTTGACTACAGGAAGTGCGGCCGGAGCGCTTGACGTTCGCGACTGGTCTGAAGTGGCACACTGGGGAA
>CALJHG010000062.1 GCA_938075585.1 uncultured Gammaproteobacteria bacterium
TATAATAGTCCAGAAATCTCCCGGAAAATTAAATTTCAAAAAATTCAACTTCCAGAGTGTCGACGTAAAAATTTTAGCCGAAGGCAGTTGGGAGCAAGGAATCGAAGGGGACAAAAGTTCGTTAAAGTTTAATTTAACAGGTAACAAGGCGTCGGAGGTGATGGAACAGTTTGGCTTTAGTGGGAATAATATCAAAGGAGGTATTACCAAGGTAACTGCCTTGTTGCACTGGCCTAACACACCCCAACATTTTGATCTAAAATATTTAAGCGGTAACTTAGATCTGAAAATTGCCGATGGGCGTTTCAAAGATATAGAACCAGGTGCGGGTCGAATATTTGGTTTGCTAAGTATTCAGTCTCTTCCTAGAAGACTGTCTTTAGACTTCAAAGATTTGTTCAAGAAAGGCTTCTCGTTCGATAATATCGAAGGCTCTTTTTCCATCGATGGAGGAGATGCTCACACAGATAGCTTAGTCATGACTGGACCTTCCGCTACGATAGAGATTAGTGGTCGGACTGGTTTGGTAGCGCAAGATTATGATCAAAAAGCGATAGTAAGCCCAGCATTGTCAAATAGTATTCCCGTTGCCAGTGCCCTATTTGGGCCAGTTGGAATAGGCGCGGGCGCCGTATATTATATTGGCCAGAAAGTTTTCAAAAGTATTCCAGAACGAGTAGACAATTTTCTCAAGCAAGAATATTCGATCAAAGGTTCTTGGAAAAACCCGAAAATAGAACGATTATAGGCTCTCATGAATAATTGGATTCCTGAAAATCTAGCGCTAAACCCGTCTGAGACTCATATCACAATAGCCATGTCGGGCGGCGTAGACTCTTCGGTAACAGCGATGCTAGTGAAAGAAGCGGGTTTTTCATGTTCAGGCCTATTCATGAAAAATTGGAACGAAGTTGATAGCGATGGTAGTTGCCCTTGGGAAGAGGACGTTGAAGATGCCTTAAATGTTTGCGAAACGCTTGACATTCCGCTCAATACTATCGACTTATCGCAGGAATACTGGGAAAACGTTTTTACCCTCTTTCTGGACGAATATGCTAGAGGACGAACGCCAAATCCCGACGTGCTATGTAACCGGGAGATTAAATTCAAAGCTTTTGTGGAGCAGGCGAGACTACTGAGTGCTGATTTAGTAGCGACAGGTCACTATGTTAATTCTGGGTTTGATGGCAAAAAGTTAACGTTATTAAAAGGACTCGATCATTCAAAAGATCAAAGCTATTTCCTTCACTCTCTAACTCAAAGTCAATTAAGCTCTGCTGTGTTTCCAGTGGGTGGGCTTACAAAAGCTGCAGTGAGGCAATTAGCAAAAAAAGCCGGTATAAGTACACATGATAAAAAAGATAGCACTGGTATCTGTTTCATAGGAGAAACCCACTTCCGGAAATTCCTAAATAAGTTTTTACCACTAAAGAAAGGTCCAATCCTAGACCTCAATGGACAAGAAATAGGGGAACACCACGGAGCCGCATATTACACATTAGGCCAGAGAAAAGGACTTGGCATCGGTGGCGTCAAAAACGCGGGAGAGGATCCATGGTTTGTCGTCAGAAAAGACGTCGCTAAAAACATAATATTTGTAGCACAGGGCGCAGATAATCCGGCTCTTTTAGAGAGGAAATTGTACACAGCTGGAGTATCATGGATATCAGGGGAGGCTCCCAAGTTCCCGCTTAATTGCAGTGCTAAAATCCGATACCGCCAGGCAGATCAGGTTTGTACAGTTTCTGAGAGTACGAACAGCGAACTGAAAGTCACGTTTCGTGACGAACAACGATCTATTACACCTGGGCAATCTATCGTCTTCTACAGTGGTGACCTGTGTCTCGGGGGAGGCGTTATTTCGCGTACTTGACTGAGTGCTGTAAATAATGGACACACATGTAGTCCAACTTTGGAGGCAATCAGTGCAAAGTACTTTCAAGACATACAATTCATAATGCGGTGACAATATTGAAAAATTCTTTTAACACTAAACAAAAACTCTTGGTTGGCGATAAGGTATATGAAATATATAACTGCAATAAATTATCGTCTGAATACCCGATTAATAGACTGCCGTTTACACACAAAATACTGCTAGAAAATTTGCTTCGATTTGAGGATGGGATAAACGTCACTTCTGCCGATATAAGAGCTGTCGCAGAGTGGGATGCTAAAGCGGAGCTTAGTAAAGAAATCTCGTTTACTCCTGCTAGAGTACTTATGCAAGACTTTACGGGTGTGCCGATTTGTGTCGATCTGGCAGCGATGAGAGATGCTGTCATTGATCTGGGAGGTAATCCCGATCATATCAATCCTCTTTTGCCTGCCGAGCTTGTCATAGACCACTCGGTTCAAGTTGACGTATTTGGAACGCCAGACGCGGCAGCAAAAAATGCCGAAATCGAATTCGCTCGAAATAAGGAGCGATATGGTTTTCTGCGCTGGGGGCAATCCGCATTTTCGAATTTCTCGATTGTGCCACCAGATACGGGAATCGTGCATCAGGTCAATCTTGAGTTCCTAGCCCGAACAGTATTCTCGGGAGAAAAGCATGGGCAGTCACAAGCATATCCCGACACCCTAGTAGGTACCGACTCGCATACAACTATGATTAATGGCTTGGGGATACTTGGTTGGGGCGTAGGTGGCATTGAAGCGGAGGCTGCGATGCTGGGTCAGCCTATTACAATGCTAATTCCTCAGGTTGTCGGTTTTGAGTTACAAGGTAAAATGTCGGAAGGAACTACTGCTACCGACCTAGTACTAAAAGTGGTCGAGATGCTCCGTGCTAAAAACGTGGTAGGAAAATTCGTAGAATTTTATGGTAAGGGACTTGATAACCTTCCCCTTGCTGATCGAGCGACACTGGCAAATATGGCTCCTGAATATGGCGCGACTTGTGGTATCTTTCCGATAGATAAAGAAACAATAAATTATCTAGAACTTTCGGGTAGGAGTCAGAGTCAAGTTGCCTTAGTAGAAACATACGCAAAAGCAACAGGAATGTGGCGCGACTCAGACACATCTAATGCACAATACTCAGATACTCTTTGTTTAGATGTAAGCTCGGTAGCGCCTAGCTTAGCCGGCCCCAAAAGACCACAAGACCGTATCGACCTCAGTGACGCACACAATGTTTTTAGGAGCGCGCTAAATACTGCCACTAAAGACCGGAATAAGGGTGGTGAATCAACACTATTTCTGGATGGAAGAGAACAAAAAATTCAAGACGGTGTCGTAATTATTGCGGCCATAACATCGTGCACTAATACCTCTAACCCGTCGGTAATGATAGGCGCGGGACTACTAGCAAAAAAAGCGGATGAACTTGGCTTACGCACCAAGCCCTGGGTAAAAACGAGTATTGGTCCAGGATCACTAGCGGTATCTAACTATTTGGATAAATCGGGCCTTAGCCGCCATTTAAATTCCTTGGGCTTCCATACCGTGGGATATGGCTGCACTACCTGTATTGGAAACTCTGGGCCGATTCCAGAGCCCGTCAGCAACGCTATAAAAGACGGTGATTTGGTAGCCTGCTCAGTACTTTCAGGTAACCGCAACTTTGAAGGTAGAGTGCATGCGGAAGCAAAAATGAATTTTCTAGCCTCCCCCCCGTTGGTTGTAGCGTATGCACTAGCGGGTAGGATGGATATTGACATCATGAACGATCCCATAGGATATGACCGAAGCGATTGCCCAGTTTATTTAAAAGACATATGGCCAAGTGGGAAAGAAATTCAAAAAATTATCACGACTACTATCAACTCAAAAATGTTTACGGAAAGCTACGAAAATGTTTTCGATGGAGATGCTCGCTGGGCCGGAATGGCAATTGAGCACTCTAGTCAGTACAAATGGGATGAGCATTCCACCTATGTGAAAAATCCTCCTTACTTCAAACATATGCCAGTAAAAGTTCCGGAACTAAAATCAATTGAAAAGGCAAAAGTATTACTTAAATTAGGAGATTCTATAACGACTGATCATATTTCACCTGCTGGTGCAATCAAGCCAGATAGCCCTGCCGGAAAGTATCTAATGTATAATAATGTAAAACCAGCTGATTTTAACTCTTACGGATCTCGACGAGGAAATCATGAAGTCATGATGCGTGGAACCTTCGCTAACATAAGGTTACGTAACCAACTAGCTCCAGGGTCCGAAGGTGGCTGGACTCGTCACTGGCCCAGTGGGAAACAGATGTCCGTCTATGAAGCCGCAATGCGCTACAAAAGTGAAAAGACGTCTCTAATTGTGTTAGCTGGTAAAGAATATGGTACTGGCTCTTCCAGAGACTGGGCAGCTAAGGGTACCTACCTTCTCGGAGTTAAGGCAGTGTTAGCCGAAAGTTTCGAAAGAATCCATCGCTCTAATTTAGTAGGAATGGGCGTCCTCCCATTAGTCTTCAAAAGTAGTAATTGCGAATCTCTGGGCTTAACAGGGCTAGAAACTTATACAATAGAAAACTTAGAAGCAGGCTCCAGAGAAGTAATCGTAGCAGCCGAAGACAGTGATGGCGGAATAACCAAGTTCTCTTGCTTAGTTCGGATAGATACACCCAAGGAGTGGAAGTACTATCAGCATGGGGGGATTTTACAATACGTATTGAGGCAATTGACCTCTGCATAACAAGTTAAAAGAGATACAAAAATAAATTTTTTAGAGAAATTTTTCATTGGTATATAATTATAGACAACCAACACAAGGACGCCGATAAATGACGAACCAAACAATGTATCAAGCCTTCGCGAATAACTTTTTAGGACAGTCACCGGACTGGTACAAACTTACAATCATTAGCTTCCTAATTATTAACCCAATCTCTCTGGTCGCGTTCGGACCTTTCATTACAGGTTGGATACTGATACTTGAATTTATATTTTGTCTGGCGATGGCCCTTAAATGCTACCCCCTCCAACCGGGCGGCTTGCTTGCCATCGAAGCTATCGCTATTGGCTTAGCCTCTCCAGAAGCGGTTTACCAAGAGACAGTAGCAAATTTTGCTGTGATTATGTTGCTCATGTTTATGGTGGCAGGAATCTATTTTTTGAAGGAACTGCTTCTTTTCTCCTTCACTAAAATCCTTCTGAACGTGAAATCTAAAACGACACTATCATTCCTATTTTGCCTCGTTGCTGCAGTGCTTTCAGCCTTTTTAGATGCCTTAACCGTTACCGCAGTAGTGATCAGTGTCGCACACGGGTTTTATATGGTTTACCACAAAATTGCTTCTGGAAAGACATATCACGATGAGCACGACGCTTCGGCTGATACTGAGATTCAGACAATCCATGAAGAGGACTTAGAAAACTTTCGATCTTTCTTGTGCGGTTTGATGATGCATGCTGCGATAGGTACCGCTCTCGGTGGAGTTTGTACTCTAGTTGGGGAGCCACAGAATTTACTCATCGCGCAGATAGCGGGTTGGGAATTCGTGGAATTCTTTCTCAAAGTTGCGCCTGTATCTATGCCTGTTCTTATTGTGGGCCTTCTTACCTGCATTATGTTAGAGAAAACTAAAACTTTTGGTTTTGGAACCGAACTTCCTGACGCTGTAAAAAACGTGCTTCAAGAATTTGATGACTATCAAACCGAGCAGCGAACCAAACAAGATATCGCTCAACTATGGGTACAAGGAATAGCAGCAGGATTTCTTTGCATAGCACTAGGTTTACACTTGGCCGAGGTGGGGGTGATTGGCCTTGCGGTTATCGTACTTGCGACAGCTTTTAACGGCGTGACCGAGGAACATAGAATAGGACATGCCTTTGAAGAAGCGCTGCCTTTCACATCTTTACTAGTCGTATTCTTCGCTATAGTCGCGGTAATTCACGAGCAACATCTTTTTTCGCCAGTTATTACCTGGGTACTTACACTTGAAGGTACTACCCAAACATCCGCTTTTTATCTAGCGAATGGTTTTTTGTCGATGATAAGTGATAACGTTTTTGTCGCTACAGTTTATATAAAAGAGGTTTTTGAGGCCTTAGAAGCCGGCAAGATCACTAGAGATCAGTTTGATCTACTGGCTGTCGCTATTAACACTGGCACCAATATCCCAAGTGTCGCTACCCCTAATGGACAAGCTGCATTCCTATTTCTGCTAACTTCAGCCTTAGCACCGCTTATCAGGCTATCATACGGTCGTATGGTAAAAATGGCTTTCCCCTACACAGTGACAATGTCAATTACTGGACTGCTGGCGGTTATGTATCTACTATAAAAATTGGTACTTTGATTTAGGGAACCAAAAGATTTAGGGAACCAAAAAATGAACCTGACTGAGATCATACAGACTAATAATACATGTAGATTCTATCGCGATGAAGATGTCAGTGACGAGCACATAGAAAAAATAGTCTCAGCTGCGAGATTTGGGCCTAGTGGCGGAAATCGCCAGCCAGTAAGTTTTATTGTTGTACGAGACAAAACTGTAAAAGATAAAATGCAAGCACTGTACTTGCCATTTTGGAATACCTACACACAAGCAATAAATGAGGGAATGGTAAAACTAGGCACTAAAGACAAGCGGATAGTCAGTGCCGCCGATCACTTCGCGAGACACTTAGCCGAGATCCCTGTCTTCTTAATCGTATGTGCCCGATTAGCAGACTGTCATGCAACTGACACGGAGCTAGATAGGCTAAGCATTGTCGGTGGAGCCTCAATATATCCCGCAGTGCAAAATATGCTTTTGGCAGCGCGTGATATTGGATTAGGCACCGCACTCACTACCCTACTATGTCATGTAGAGCCTGAAATCAAAAGTCTATTAAACATTCCCAAGGACGTCTCAACAGCTGCGATGGTAACTGTGGGGTGGCCGGAAAAACCATTCCCATCAAAATTACAACGAGTGCCTGTCTCTGAGATGACCTGGTCTGAGACGTATGGAAATCCTTTCGTAGCTGAGTAAGTTAAATAAAAATAACTTGCAGGTCATTTAGAAAGCGACTGCCTAATCGGGTAGGCTTTACCCAATCGCCCTCTCTGGAGAGCAAGCCCTTATCGCAAGCTAATTCTATATTCTGCTCAAACTGTTTATCTAGACTAGAGTTGTATGTTTTCACGAGGTAATCGTTTAACGAAAAGCCGTCCTTCAACCTCAAGGCGTTTAGCATATACTCCCCAGCCATAAGTGAAGGGTCGATTTCCAATTCAACTCCACATTTACCATTAAATTCGATGGCACGCATGTAACTTTCTGGCTTAGATAGTTTTTCTGTCCTAACCACCTTTGAGCCCGAGCTTATTTTGCCATGGGCTCCGGCTCCGATACCGAGATAATCCCCAAACTCCCAGTAATTCAGGTTGTGCAGTGATTTAATCGAATTTCGCGCATAAGCAGAAACCTCATATTGAGAAAATCCATTTCTCTGTAAAATATTCTGGCCAATTTCAAATTCGTCGCATATATCATTGTGAGGAGGCAAGCTTGGAGGTCTTCGAGCAAACGCCGTCTTCTCCTCTATCGTGAGTTGATACCATGAGATATGCATCGGATCAAACTTTATCGAATGTTCTAAGTCTGAGATGGCGTCTCCTCTCTGAGCCCCTGGTAATCCGAACATCAAATCTATATTGAAGTTTAAAAAGCCAACAGATTTAGCAACACGAATCGCATTTTCGGCGTCTTCGGCAGAATGCTTTCGACCTATAGCCTCTAATAATTGATTGTTAAAGCTCTGCACTCCTATTGAAATGCGGTTAACTCCAGCTTTAATATAATCTTCAAATCGCTCTGCATCCGCGCTTCCTGGATTTGCCTCAAGCGTGATCTCACTACCTTCTTTAAGTTCTACTCGATCTCTAATACCATCCAATAAATAACTGATAGACTTGCCAGAAAAAAGACTCGGCGTCCCTCCTCCAATGAAAATACTCTCAAACCTCAAGCTACCAAACTTCTCCAAGTCTTGGTCTAAATCCGACAATAAGCAATTAATATATCTCTTCTCCGACACCTTTTCGTTGACTTCATGTGAGTTAAAATCGCAGTAAGGACACTTGTTTTGGCACCATGGCAGATGAACATAAATACTCGACATACGCTAAAACTTACTATCTTCCAGCGAACGGTCCAAACCATCCAACAATTTTCGCATCGCTTTTGCCCTATGACTTACCTGATTTTTAACTGAACTATCCAGTTCTGAAGCAGAACAATCGAACTCAGGAATATAAAAAACCGGGTCATACCCAAACCCCTCTGAACCTTGAGGAGTAACTAAAATCTCACCCGACCAAGTTTCCTGCACTATTAGCGGGATAGCATCGTCCGCGCTTTGCATATAAACCATGGCACAAACAAAGTATCCGTTTCTATCCGTTTCTTTTAATCCAACCATTTTCGACAAAAGGTGCGACACATTATCGGCATCAGTCGCACAACTGCCAGCATAACGTGCGGAAAAAATTCCTGGCTCGCAGTTTAGGGCGGGAACACATAACCCTGAATCGTCTGCTATAGACGGCAGCCCCGTATGCAAAGAGGCATACCGCGCCTTAATAATACTGTTTTCGACAAATGTCTTACCTGTCTCTTCGGGCGAACCCAATCCAAACTCGGCAGGCGTTTTTATATTGTAGTACTCTTCACTAAGCATCTTTCGCATCTCAGCTAATTTACCAGAGTTATTACTGGCCAACACGATGTCCATCATAATAAAGAGAACCTCATTTCTTTCTTGCCAAAATTTGTAACTCTAAAAGTTCAAGTATCCCATCAGAAGCCAAATCTAGCATCGCATTCATTTCTTCACGCCGAAACGCGTGCCCCTCAGCCGTCCCCTGCACCTCGACGAAATGACCAGACTCGTTCATCACTACATTCATATCAGTTTCAGCATTAGAATCTTCGGCATAGTCTAAATCTATGACAGGTATCCCTTCGTATATCCCGACAGACACAGAGGCCACCGCTCCATAAATAGGATTCCTTTTCAGCTTACCCGACACCATCAGGGTGTCGATCGCATCCACGAGCGCTACGTAAGCACCGGTAATAGAAGCTGTTCGGGTTCCCCCATCGGCTTGTATGACATCGCAGTCCAAAGTGACGGTCATCTCTCCCAAAGCCTCTAAATCTAAAGTGGAGCGCAGCGAACGTCCAATAAGTCTTTGAATCTCCATCGTGCGACCACCCTGACGACCTTGACTAGCTTCTCGTCGCATTCGAGAATCAGTCGATCTTGGTAACATGCCGTATTCAGCTGTTAACCACCCGCTACCGGTTCCCTTTAGAAAGCCGGGCACACGTCGTTCTATGCTGGCATTGCACAGAACTTTGGTCTCCCCGAATTCTACAAGCACTGAACCTTCCGCATGACGCGTGTAATTTCTAGTAAAATTTATTGCACGCATTTTGTTCGGAGCGCGGCCACTTGGTCTCTTGTTCATTAGTCTCTCTAGTCATTTAAAAACGTGTAGTATACCGTCTGTGAGCGATAACGTTGACTAATAAATTTCAAAGATAATAATAAGCGACTAATAATCTGAGGATAAAATTGTGACAGTTAGTATGACTTCTTTTGCCCGAATCGATTTTGAAAATCAATTAGTTAGTGGTTCGTGGGAAATAAAATCAGTAAATCACAGATTTATCGAAATTTCTGTGAAAGTCCCTGATGAATTCAGGAGCATAGAGTTGGCAGTCAAAAAAAGTATTGCATCGTATGCTAACAGGGGAAAGATCGATTGTTATCTTAGGATAAATAATCATAACGATGCGATCAATGGTGTCGCTTTAGATAACAAACTTGTAACTGATCTGCTCGAATCGATTGGCGACATTAGCAGCAGAACAAGCAGTAAAATTTCGCTTAATGCAATAGATCTTTTGAAATGGCCTGGCGTCATCAGACGTCAATCTTCAGAGGAAGACCTCGAGAAATATCTCATGCAACAACTTAAACTCGCTCTTAAAGATTTTACGAGAGTACGTAAAAAAGAAGGAAAGGAGCTCCAAAACGCGATTAATACGCGCCTCCTACTCATGGACGAGTTACTCACTCAGATTAAAGTAACCGTACCATCAATAATTAAAGCTACTACAGAAAAATATAAGCTAAGGATGAATCAATTTATTAATGATATGGAGCCTGCTCGCCTCGAACAAGAATGTGCTTTGCTAATTAGTAAACTAGATGTTTCGGAAGAGATCGATCGAATCGCAATCCATATCCAAGAAACCCGCTCCGCTCTCAAGCTAAAAGAGCCAATAGGTAGACGCCTAGATTTCCTGATGCAGGAGTTACTACGAGAAGCGAATACATTGGGTTCAAAATCGGCGCATGTAGATAGCACAAGATATGCGATTGAACTGAAAGTGTTAATTGAACAAATTAAAGAGCAAATTCAAAATGTCGAATAATCAAACACCCAGAAATCTTAATGAGAAGGGTAGGCTATTCATAATCTCAGCGCCTTCAGGCGCTGGTAAAACAAGCTTGATAAAAACTGTAGTCGAAAGTAACTCTAAGGTAATAGTATCTATTTCACATACAACTAGGAAACCCCGTGTTGGCGAAAAGGATAAATTAGATTACTTCTTTATTTCTAAAAATGAATTTTTCCTGATGGCTGAAAATAATGAGTTTTTAGAAAGAGCACTCGTTTTCGACCATCATTACGGAACATCCGTTAGTTTTGTAAAAACCAGCCTAGAACAGAAAAAGAATATTATTCTAGAAATAGATTGGCAAGGCGCGCGCAGTATTGAACGGGCAGGACTAAAAAACACCTCAATATTCATACTGCCGCCTTCGCTTCGTGAACTTGAAAGAAGATTAAAGGATCGGGGAGATGACCCGAAAATAGTTCAGAGACGCATGCGCGATGCCATAAACGAAATCACGCACTATGGCGAATACGATTACCTGATCATTAATGATGATTTCACAGAAGCTGCAGATACTTTGGCTTCAATTATTAAACAACCTTCTTATAAGATGGAAGATCAAAACGCTAAACTCAAGCCTCTGTTAGCAGAACTAATGCCTAAGTAGTAAAACTTTGATAACATTAGACTGACTTATATGCAAAACTAGTATTAGGAAGAAAGAAATATGGCCCGTGTTACAGTTGAAGATTGCTTACCCGCGGTTAAAAATAGATTCGATCTGGTGCTCGTTGCGAGCAGACGAGCAAGAAAATTAGCACTTGGCGCTACTCCATTACTAGAAGCGGAAAACGATAAGCCGACTGTAATAGCACTAAGAGAAATAGCCGCTGGTTTAATAAATGCTGATATTCTTGACGAAATGGAGGCTAAAGAGAAACAAGCTGAAGAGTACGAAGCCGCTCTCGAGTTCGCAGAATTAAAAAGTGATGAAGCGAGCCAGTCTTTAAACGAACAATCTCAAGACCTGAAATTTTAGAGTAGAACAACAATTTGAGCGTCGCACAGGAAAAGTCGGGCAAGCCAAATATCATAAGGGTGCTGTTTGGGTGCGGTAAAGTTTCGTATGTGAATATTCAGAGCTAATTATGGCGACCGCATCAGTCAAGCTTGACTCTGCCCCCCTCCGAATAGATAGCCTGTGCAGGCTAGCCAGAACATATTTGCCCGCGGAACAAGTCAGGAAAATCCGGCTGGCATATCGCTTCAGCGCCGAAGCACATAAAAATCAAAAACGACAGAGTGGCGAACCCTACGTCCAGCACCCTTTATCGGTGGCCTATATTTTGACTCAGATGCATATGGACCACGAGTCTCTCATCGCGGCTATGCTACATGACGTTATAGAAGACACATCTGTTCCGAAAGACATAATTACAAATGAGTTCGGGCCAGATGTTGCTCATATAGTAGACGGTCTTAGTAAATTAACTCAAATCGAGTTTGAATCTCACGTAGACGCCCAAGCTAAAAACTTTCAGAAAATGCTTATGGCGATGGCAGATGATATCCGAGTTATTCTAGTAAAACTGGCTGATCGTCTTCATAACATGAGAACCCTGGGTGCATTGAATGCTGAAAAAAGGCGCCGAATTTCGAGAGAAACCTTAGAAATTTACGCCCCAATAGCCCAGCGCTTGGGCATGAATGCTATGAGGCTAGAGTTGGAGGAATTGGGATTCCAAACACTATATCCCTTGCGACATGATGTCATAGCGCGGGTAATTCAAAAAGTGCGAGGTAACCGCAAAGAAGTCGTCACCAAAATCAGAAACAGGATTACCAGGCGATTGAGGCAAGAAAACTTGGTGACTCACGTTGTAGGCAGAGAAAAACACCTGTATAGCATATATAAAAAGATGCGAGAAAAACGACTGCACTTTTCGGAAGTTAGGGATGTCTATGCTTTTCGTATTATTGTCGATTCTGTCGATACATGTTACAGGACGCTAGGAGTTATACACGCGCTATATAAGCCTGTGCCTGATACGTTTAAAGACTATATCGCTATCCCAAAGTCGAATGGCTACCAGTCGTTGCATACTGTTCTTTTTGGGCCATTCGGCGCTCCCGTGGAAGTCCAAATACGTACTAATGAAATGGATCAGGTAGCTGAAGTAGGTATCGCTTCTCACTGGACCTATAAGGAAGGCGAGGCCGGATCAAAAGTAGCACAGAAAAGAGCGCGCGAGTGGTTGCATAGTGTACTAGAAATGCAGAGCCGCACCACTAATCCCCAAGAATTTCTTGAGAATGTCAGAGTGGATTTATTTCCAGATGAAGTTTACGTATTTACGCCGAAAGGAGTGATAGTAAAATTACCCCGAGGCGCAACTGCTGTCGATTTTGCTTACTCAATTCATACCGATCTCGGAAATACTGCGGTTGGGTGCCGCATCGATAGGCGCCTTGTCCCACTTAGCACTCCGCTAAAAACTGGCGAGTCTGTAGAAATAATTAATTCGAAGGGTGCTCGCCCAAACCCCGCTTGGTTAGATTTTGTAGTGACAGCAAAAGCTAGAACTAATATCCATCACTCACTAAAAAATCTGCAGAAATTCGAAGCAGAAGTCTTGGGGAAAAGATTGATTAACCGAGAGCTCGGCAGGGTAAACTTAAGCCTAGATAAGCTGGATGAAGCTCATCTAAAAGTCTGCCTTCAGACTTTTAATTTGGAATCTTTAAAAGAACTTCTCTCAGATATCGGACTAGGGACAAGACCAGCGCCAATCGTTGCTCGTACACTAATCTCAACGGAAGAGATTCCTAAAACGAAAAAGGGAGGGGATAAATCGTTAGGCCCTTTGATCATAAAAGGGACCGAAGGAATGGTGATCAGTATCCCGAAGTGCTGTCACCCAATTCCTGGAGACCCGATCGTGGGATTTATCACAACTGGGCGCGGTATCGTGATCCATCACCCTTCATGCAAAAATGTCATCGAATTCCGGAGTGCGCCGGAGAAATGGGTAGATGTCCAGTGGGCGTCTGATTTAAAAAGCGAATTCAGCGCAGAAATCATGATAGACACTATTAATCGCCGCGGGGTACTGGCTACTATAGCATCAAAATGCGCCTCCAAAGGCGCGAGCATTGAAGAAGTCAAAACGAGTGAAGTCGATGAAGGTATGGCGATACAAATGAAGCTTACAATCCGCGTACGAGACCGAAAACACTTGGCAGATATAATTCGCGTTTTACGAAATACAAAGCCAGTATCTCGCGTACAAAGAAAGCGTAAATAGCTCAATTAAATCTGTGAAACCTTATTTTACATATCAAATTATTCAGAACAATAGGGCTATCTAATGGCAATTACCCACATCAAAACCGAGGCGGCTCCGACCGCGATCGGTAGTTATTCGCAAGCAGTAGGTTTCGAAAATATAATTTACTTGTCTGGCCAAATACCAATTGTTCCCGAAACTAATCAAATTTTAGCCAAAGATTTTAAAGAGCAGGTCAGACAGGTTTTTTCGAACCTTCAGAAAGTCGCCATGGCAGGCAATTCTGAGCTCAATAATTGTTTGAAATTAACCATCTTTCTCACAGATATGGGTAATTTTTCTGAGGTAAATGCAGCCATGAGAGAAGTTTTTAGCGAACCATTTCCTGCCAGAGCGGTAGTCGAAGTTAGTGCACTACCCAAAGGAGTTGAGGTTGAAATTGATGCGATTATTGCCGTACCTAAGTAAACCATCCTTAGTTTATTTTGAAAGATAACATAGCTATTTGCGAGCCAGTTGACCGACTACATGGTGTAGGTAAAGCACTAGAAAACAAACTGAGAGGTCTGGGTATCTCTCGGGTAAAAGATCTTCTGTTCCATTTTCCGAGGAGGTATGAGAACAGGACAAAGATAAATCTTATAAATTCGGCTAATGATAGGACCGCATCGCTGATTGAAGGCGAGATCAAAAGCTCCAGTGTAGTATTCGCTCGCAGACGAACTTTAATGTTAAGAGTCTCTGACGTCAGCGGCGATGTTATGGTGCGTTTCTTCTATTTCAATAAGTCGCAACAAAAAGCATTTCGAGAAGGCGTAAAAGTCAGACTTTTCGGACAAATCAGGCAAGGACGTTATGCAAAGGAGATGGTACACCCAGAGTGTCAAACTATAGATCCTGAAAACCCTCCACCGTTGGAAAAAACTCTCACCTCGATATATCCCACAACTGAGGGATTAAGTCAGGCCAGACTTCGTAGCCTGATCCAGCAGGCGCTACTCATATCAGAGAACGTTGACCTATCACAAGAGGAGGAATTGCTACCAAAAGAACTTCGCAAATCCCTAGATCTCCCGAATCTACGTGAAGCTATAAGAGTCATTCATCATCCACCTAAAGGTACTGAACTCTTTTTTACATCTACACGCAACCATCCTGCACAAAAAAGAATGATCTTTGAGGAACTCCTTGCCCACCAGATAAGTCTCAAGGAGAAAAGACTTGATCGCGGTAAACATACTGCGCCAAAGTGTGGAAAATTACAAAAAGATACTCCACTGAAAAATCGAATTGGATTTAGTTTAACAAAAGGTCAAAGTAATGCCGTTTCTGAGATAGCGAATGATTTACAAAGTGGAGTCCCAATGCTTCGATTACTTCAGGGAGATGTTGGCTCAGGCAAAACGGTAGTAGCAGCTATGGCTGCGTCGATTTTGATAGAGCACGGCTTTAAAGTAGTAATTATGGCGCCTACTGAGCTATTGGTTGACCAACATCACAAAACTTTTAGCGCCTGGTTTACTGACGTCGAAGTGATTTTATTAACCGGCAAGTTGAGCGAGCGTGAACGTAACCTAGCTAAAAGTAAAATTACTAATAAATGTCCATCAATAATCATCGGAACACATGCAGTTTTCCAAAAAGATGTCGTTTATACCAACCTGGGTCTGATAATAGTGGACGAGCAACACCGGTTCGGAGTCGGACAGCGACTTGCACTTAATCAAAAGGGTAATTCTGGCGAACTCAAAGCGCACCAATTAATTATGACAGCAACCCCTATCCCGCGAACATTAGCCATGGCGGCCTATGCCGACTTAGATATATCGACTATCAAAGATTTGCCTCCTGGCAGAAGTCCAGTCACTACTGCAGTGATACCCGAGGAACGTAGAAAAGAAGTTATTACTCGCATCTCTTCGGCCGTAACCGATGGTGCCCAAGTATACTGGGTATGCCCCCTTATTGAAGAGTCTGACAAAATAGATACAGAATCTGCCCTCAAAACCGCCTCGTTGTTGGCTGGAGAAATCAAAAGCGTCAAAGTAGGTCTTATCCATGGTCGAATGAACGAAATCGATAAAGAAAAAATTATGAACAACTTCATAAATGGGCACATCAATCTGTTAGTGGCAACTACAGTAATAGAAGTAGGCGTGGATGTGCCAAATGCAAGTTTAATGATAATAGAAAACGCAGAACGGCTGGGTTTAGCGCAATTGCATCAACTGAGAGGACGAGTAGGCAGAGGCAAGAAACAATCAAGTTGCTTACTTCTATATAAAACACCTCTATCAGAGATGGCTGAGAAGCGACTTCGAGCCATACGCGCTTCAAGTAATGGATTTGAGATTGCTGAACGCGACATGGAGTTAAGGGGTCCGGGGGAACTTTTGGGAACTAGACAAGCGGGAATAGCGCAATTTAAAATTGCTGACCTAACTTTAGACGGTGCTCTCATCGAACTAGTAGAGAAAACGGCGGAATCACTCCTACAGGAACAACCGGCAGTGGCTAAAAAAATTCAAGAAAGATGGCTAGCAGATAGACGAGACTATCGGTATGTCTAACATTAAAACTAGCAACGAAGAATTTAACGGATGATTCAAAAACTAATGCCCTATATTAGACTAGTCAGGCTAAATAAACCTATAGGAATCATGTTACTACTTTGGCCGGTTTTGTGGGCTATATGGCTATCAACCTCCGGGATGCCAGACTTGAAATTGCTTCTTATATTTGTACTAGGTACGTGTACCATGAGATCTGCGGGATGTGCAATAAACGATATAGCAGACCGTGGCTTTGACGGACAAGTGGAGCGCACAAAAGATCGACCGATGCCTAACGGAGAGATATCTGTTCCGCAGGCCCTTTTGACATTTGCCCTGCTAATTGGGGTTGCTTTGTTTTTAGTAATTCATACGAATAGTTTAACAATCTCGTTAGCTTTTCCGGCTGCAGTGCTTGCGGCTACCTACCCATATGCCAAAAGAGTATCTTATCTCCCACAACTACACCTCGGCATCACCTTCGCGTGGGCTGTTCCCATGGTGTGGGCAGCTCACCTTTCTACCGTGAATAATACTGCCTGGCTAATATTTCTAACTACTATCGTATGGGCCATTATTTACGATACCCAGTATGCGATGGTAGACAGGGACGATGATATAAAAGTTGGAATCAAGTCAACCGCCCTACTGTTCGGCGACAACGTCCGCTCCATTATTATTTCGCTCCAAGTATTAATGTTGTTAGGCCTTGTATTAATAGGATATTCTGCCATCCTCCCCTGGCCTTTCAAAGTGGGAATAGGGGGCACAATACTTGTCTTTTTATACCAAAACTATATGACGAGACAATTTTCCCGAATGGCTTACTTCAAAGCTTTTAAGAGCCATAACTGGGTTGGCCTAATTATCTTCCTAGGAATAATATTTAGTTACCACTGAAACTGAAAAAAATACTCCTACCTGTATCGAAAAAACCAGTTTTGGGGTATTGTTATATGCACGAAAACACAAGGAGAATGACTCAATGAATCCACTAGATACTATAAAAGGAACATTAATTGCTGGGTTCGTCTTAGCAGCCGTCTTAGCTTATGTTGCTAAGAATATTGCGGGTATGTGAATAAAAATTTTAAATATTTGAAAGTTTAGGGAGTTGAAGCAATGGAACTAATGTTATGGCTAGATAGAGGGCTACACATATTCTTTGGCGTTTTGTGGATTGGCCTTTTATATTATTTTAACTTTGTACAGGTGCCAGCTATGGCTGAAGCTGCCGGTGATTCAGATGGTCCTGGTCCTGCCGCAATAGGGAAATATGTGGCACCAAGAGCACTTATGTGGTTCAGACATGCCGCTCTGTGGACTTGGCTCACAGGATTTTATTACATGATGTCAAAGTATGGGCATAGCGCCTGGATGTTAGGGGTAGGCGAAGAAAGCATAGCCACGACCAGTATAGGTATTGGGGCTTGGCTGGGCACAATTATGTTATTTAATGTCTGGGTGTTGATCTGGCCCAACCAAAAGAAGGTTTTGGGTATAGTAAGCGCTACCGATGATGAAAAAGCAAGCGCTAAGCGTGTCGCCTTCTTAGCGTCGAGAACAAATACCATGCTCTCTATACCGATGCTTATGTTTATGATGGCATCAAATCATGGGCTTCCCCTGTTTTAAGAAATATTATGTTCGCGAAAGCCCGGGAAATCCCGGGCTTTTTTATAAACTACTAGTAAAAAAATAGATCCTTCAAATCTATTCGATCATTGAGAAAACTCTTAAATTGTTATGATAGAAAAACCTGACATTAGACCCTTAAAGGGAATGCGAGTCATAGAAGTAGGACAGCTGCTGGCAGGTCCTTTTACTGGTACAATCCTTGGCTATTTTGGTGCCGAAGTCATCAAAATTGAACCCCCGGAAACTGGGGACCCTATTAGAGGCTGGCGAGAGGTAAAAGATGGTACCTCCCTCTGGTGGCGCAGCTTAGCGCGAAATAAAAAATGCATTACTATTGATTTAAAAAGCAAAAATGGGCAGGAACTACTCAAAGACCTTGTACAAACCGCAGATGTTTTTGTGGAAAACTTCAGACCTGGAACTATGGAAAAATGGGGACTAGGGCCGGATGACGTTAAAAAGAAAAACCCCAGTTTAATTTACGCACGGATCTCTGGTTATGGACAAACTGGGCCCTATGCGAAAAAAGCCGGATTTGCCTCGGTATGCGAGGCATTTGGCGGTTTCCGATACGTAAATGGTTTCCCTGGTGGAGCGCCAGTAAGGCCCAATATAAGTATTGGCGACACACTTGCTGGAATCCATGCAGCCCTAGGCGTTCTGTTAGCATATATTGGAAGACAAAGTAGCGGAGAAGGACAAGTCGTAGATGTAGCTATATTTGAAGGACTATTTAACTTGCTTGAGGGCGTTATACCTGAATATGACGGAGCTGGTATTATTAGAGAACCATCTGGTACTGCTATCACTGGTATTGTTCCTACAGGCACCTACCGGTGCAAAGACGATAGACTCATTGTAATTGGCGCGAATACCAACAGTATGTTTAAGCGACTAACTAATGCAATGGATAAACCTGAATTAGGGGCTGATCCAAGGCTCGCGGAGAATACCGGGCGAGTTGAGCACCAAAAAGAGATAGAAGAAGCGATAGAGGCGTGGACATTAACACTCGATTCAACAGAAGCATTGTTGAAACTTGATGAAGTGTCAGTCGCTGCGGGCCCGATACTCAATGTCAAAGACATGTTTGAAAACGAACAGTATCGAGCGAGAGAGCTTTTCCAAGAAGTTACCATTGATGGTAAGCCTTTATCAATTCCAGCTATTATTCCGAGACTATCTAAAACACCTGGGGAAACTGATTTCCCTGGGCCTGATTTGGGGCAGCATAACGAAGAGGTTTTAAAAAATATTCTGGGGCTATCTGATGAAGAAATAAATACATTGCAGAAAAACGGGATAATCTAGTACCAATGTGTCCGCAAAAAAAATGAGGAGTATTATGTAATGAGTGCCCAAGAAAAAATTATGGCGTTGGATATTGCCACTCCAGAAAAGACATCTCTGCCTGAAGATATGCAAAAGTATCTTAATGTATGTGAAGAAAAACTTGGAATGATCCCAAATGTAATTTCTGCGTTTTGTCACGAGCCAGAGCAATTTAGGACGTTCACGCGCTTTTACAATGAAATCATGTTCGCAAAAACTGGTTTGACTCCCCTTGAACGTGAAATGATCGCCGTTGTAGTTTCTTCAACAAACCATTGCTTTTACTGCCTAACGGCCCACGGCAAAGCCGTCAGAGAGTATTCCAATGACCCAATATTAGGTGAGCAAATGGTCATGAACTATCGGGCTGCAAAGTTATCAGATAAGCACGTTGCTATGCTCGATTTCGCGGTCAAACTAACTGAAGCCAGCGATAAAATTATCGAAAAAGACAGAGAGGCTTTACGAGTAGCCGGGTTTTCAGAGAAAGAAATATGGGATATTTCAAACGTCGCAGCGTTTTACAACATGACCAACCGATTGGCCGCAGCTGTCGATATGCAGCCAAATACAGAATACCATTTTCAAAACAGAGAGTCTCCAGATTAATTTATGTAATGTCGCGGATCATATAAAAGCTATGCAAATTACTTTAGCTTCCTTTTTTATAATCTTCATTGGTTTCCTACCACCAGCTTTCGCACAGTATATCGGCTCCGAGATTCCTGAAACGCTCTCAGAAACTCTCACTCAATACGAGATCTCTCCAAATGACGTGACCCTCTTAGTTCAGGCAACGGACGAAGTAACCCCTCGGCTCGCACTAAATCTAGATGTCGATAGAAATCCTGCCTCTCTAATGAAACTGATCACTACTTGGGTTGCATTAGAAGTACTTGGCCCCAACTTTACTTGGGAAACAAATTTATATGCAGATAAAAATACTCGTAAAGGTAATAGTATCGGGAATATTATATTAAAAGGAGGTGGTGACCCATTTTTTCTGAATCGAGATCTCTGGATGCTCCTCGGTGAACTTAAGAATTCTGGAATTTCTGAAATAAGAGGAGATTTATTGATCGATGACACGAAATTTTTAATAGACGAAACTGATCCTTACCTTTTTGATGGGGACGGCAGACACTTATACAACGCACTTCCCAAATCATTTATTTTGAACTTTCACTCGATAGAACTCAGCTTTTCTGTTGATCAATCCGGCAACGCAGTCTTAGTGACGACAAAACCCAACATGCCTGATTTAGATTTGATCAACACTATTAGCCTCAGTCAAAAACCATGTACAGGCGATATGCCTAAGATTAAACTATCTCTGCTCAATACCAATCAGTATCTTATATCAGGGGTGATGCCGATATCCTGTGACGAATATAAAATACACAGAGATCTAATTCCCCATAAGCAATACGTGAAAAATATGTTTAAAAAATACTGGGCCCATTGGGGCGGAACTTTTAGCGGCTCCGTAGAGTTCGGCAAAGTGGGTAATGAGCATGAACTGATCGCAAGTTTTGATTCCCGTCCGCTCGGTGAGTTAATAAAGATAACAAACAAGTGGAGTAACAATCTCATGGCGCGAATGTTAGTCTATTCCTTGGCAGGAGACATAGCGGCACCTCCATTTACTCGCACTTCGGGACTTAACGTCATAATGCGAGAACTTAAAAAAAATAATCTTGACACTTCTAAACTAATTATAGAAAACGGTTCTGGGCTTTCTCGCGAAACCAGACTCAATGGTAAATTTTTATTCCAGTTTCTAAAAAATGCCTGGGAAAAACCATATATGCCCGAGTTTATCTCTTCAATGCCTATTGCTGGGGTTGATGGGACCGCGAGAAAGCGATTCCAGCACCCTAGTCAAGTTGGTGTTATGCACTTAAAAACAGGCAGTCTCGAAGACGTTAGTGCTATCGCTGGGTACGTCCACAAAAATAACGGCAAAACATATGTCGTTTTTAGCATCATAAACTCCCCAAACGTGAATGATGGCGTAGGGAAAAAGTTTGAAAGCGCATTGCTAGATTGGACCACCAATAACCTTTAACTTATTAAATCTAAAGCACTACCCACCTTCGCAAGAACCTCCCCTAATAGTTCTGGTGATGTGGCAAAATTAACTCGAATAAAACCGCGACCATCGTCACCAAAATCTTCCCCGGCGCTCACGGCGACCTTTGCCGTATCCATTAAATAGCTTTGGTAAGAAGACTTATATTCAAACCTCCTCAAATCAAGCCACGCCAAATATGTTGCTTCTGGCGGAAAATATCGAATCTTAGGGTGTTCTTCTAAAACGAATTGGCTAACTAAATTTCGATTTCTCCATAGAATTGATCGAACATCATTTAACCAACTATCGCACAAGGTCCATGCAGATCTGACCGCAGCTACGCTAAGTGTATTTGTTCCGCCTCGAACATGTGGTGGAATCGTTTCAAATTTTTTCTTTAAGGCGCTGCTCCCGAAATGAGCAAATGCCATGCATAAACCCGCTATATTAAAAGCTTTACTAGCCGACATTAGGGTAACAGTACGGGCCCGAATCTCAGGCGAAATACTGGCTATCGGAATATGTGTTTTAGGCTCATACACGAGATCGGCATGAATCTCATCGGAAAGAATAATTAAGTCATGTCGACAGCATAGCTCACCAATTTTAGTTAATTCTTTTAAATTAAAAGCTCTACCAGTAGGGTTATGAGGATTACATAAAGCAAATATTTTGGTTGACGAGTTTATCGCCGATTCAAGTTTATCAAAGTCAATCTCGAAGTGCCCATCAGTCGCGACTAACGGCTGCAATAATGGTATTCGACTCAGTTCGGTTACTGCCTGCAAAAATGGAGGATAGATTGGCGTCTGAATGACAACACTCTCGTTTTCATCAGAAAATGTGGATACACCGAGGTACAGCCCTTGTACCACATCGTTCAAAATCAGTACCTCAGACTCATGAATATCCCAATTAAAACGCTTTTTAACACGCGACTGGAATAAGGCTAAAAGGCCATTATCTTTAGCCCCCAAGGGATAACCAAAATCTGAATTGCTTATCTGATCACTTAATGCGCGTCTAATTGGCTCTGCAACATTAAAGTCCATATCTGCCACCCAGGCAGGAAGGATGTTTGGCGGGTAAGAATTCCATTTGGCACCTTGCTTTCGTCTAAGCGCCGCTTCGGTAACATTTATATTTGACATAGGTTATAAGTGTACTTGTAAATTAAAAAATTGAGTACATTAAATAATGAATGTTTTGATAACTGGTCACTCAAGTGGTATCGGCGCCGGATTAACTAAAGTTCTTCTAGCAAATGGATGTGATGTCTTGGGTATCTCGAGAGGTCGCTGGACGGAGACCCATCCCAACTTGTATCAAGAAACAGTCGATCTCCAAAATGAGTCAGAGGTAATCTCTGCACTTTCGAACCTTGTTCACAAAAAACTCAAAAAGCCCAACTTAATATTTCTGAATGCTGGAGTATTAGGTCCCATCGCTTCCCTACAGAACACGAAAAATGAAGAGCTTCAATATGTTATGCAAATAAATGTCTGGATTAATAAAGTTATTCTCGATTGGTTTCTAGAGCACAACTTGTCTCCCGAGCAAATTATAACCATTTCCTCAGGAGCAGCGATTCGAGGAAACTTCGGCTGGAGCTCCTACGCATTATCAAAGTCAACTTTAAATATGCTAACGCAGCTATATGCTCATGAATTTAAAAAGTCTCACCTTTTAGCCTTAGCACCAGGCTACGTTGATACTAAAATGCAGTCAGTTCTAAGGACGAAGAGCTCATCAGACTTTCCTTCACTAGAAGCACTGCATCAGGCTCATGGCACGTCTCGCATGCCCTCGCCGGAAACTTTGGCTCACAAAATAATCGAGAACTTGGCGAAATTTAAAAAATTGAAAAGTGGCTCCTATTTCGATCTAAGGACCATCAAATCCTGAAGTTAAATAGAAGTACTCTCCGTCACTTTGACTGGAGCCCCTCGATTGACTCCAATTCTTTTAGAAGCACTCTGTTCCGAACAAGCAATTTCCAACACACCAAACGAATTAATTAAACCTAAAAAGTCACCGGGTTTCACATCACCGTAAGTTTTTTCCATCCGTATATTATGTCCGCCGAGCCTGACCACTGGCACTAGAAAGTGCGCTACGTCAGCTGCATCAATATTCGTTATTAAATTTCCAAAATTATCCACTGTTATAACTGCGCCATTGACACTATCGTTAAAATTAGAGGGACTCTCTATGCTGGACGGGGCAAAGTCACTTGTGATGGGGCCACACTCATCCGGAGCAATTTTACCAGCGGCCAGAGCTGCTACTACTGGCCCAAAGATATCGCGACCATGAAAAGTATCACTCATAATAGGAAGTTGATGCTGACTGATCACGTCAGTACTCATTAAACGGACAGTAGCATTCGTTTTTTCTATTACTTCCGAGAGCAACCCATTATCAGGCGCCACGAATACTTGCTTTTCCCCTTCTGCCACAAGTAGAGTTCTATCAGTGCCCACACCAGGATCAACCACCGCCAAGTGTATCGTCCCGCTCGGGAAGTACTCATAGGAGCGCGCTATCCAAAAGCCTGCTTCGACCGGCCAGTGGACATGGGATTGATTCGTCAGATCTATGATTTGAGCTTTTGGAAAACGAGATAAAATTACACCCTTGATCACTCCAACGTAAGGCCCCACGTGCCCAAAATCGGTTGTTAACGTAATGAGCCCACTGGGCTTAAAACGGTTACTCATGACTCTAAAGCAATTAATAGAAGCATAAAATTAACTCCCCCAAAATGTCTTTGTGCTATCCTTAAATCTATTGAAGAATAAATTTCATAATTAATCAACGAGCGACATGTCAGTATCCTACAAAAATCCTGAATTTGAGCTTATCCCCTGCCCGATCTGCGGCGGACAAGAATTTCGCCACCTATTTCATAAAGAAAAAGAGTCTTTTGTCCGCTGTGTGCAATGTCACTTCACATTAATTAATCCGCGACCAAGCTTCGACCAAATAGCTAAAACATACGACTCAGTTTATAGTGAAAATTATACAAAAAAAGCAGAGAAAAAGCGGAAGCGAGCCTTGCGACGAGTGAAAAGACTTAAGAGCAGGTATAGCTTACGCGGAAGCTGGCTTGACGTGGGTTGCTCAGCCGGATTTGTCGTCGAAGCAGCGCAAAATCAAGGCTTTACTGGATATGGGATCGATATAGAAGTAGGAGGTCTTGCTTATGGTGAAAATGTATTGGGTCTCTCGAATTTGATTGAAGGAACATTAGGCGAATATCAGTATCCTAGTCGATTTTTTGATGTAATCTCAGCGTATGATGTGATTGAGCATGTCCCAGATCTAAATTTGTTCTTAACCGAAATAAAACGCATCCTAAAACCTCACGGTATTTTAGACATCGGTACGCCGGATATAGATCATTGGAGAGTACCCAAAAACTTGCCGACCTGGAATGAATTTAAGCCGTCTGAGCACCTTTACTATTTTAATAAGGACACGCTTGGCAAATTGCTCGAGAAAAACAATCTCAAGATAATAAAACAGCGATTCTCTCTGAAACCAAGCCTCAAAGTCGTTATATCGCATGCAATTTAGCTAGTCAGAATGTCGCTACTCAAGAAACCACTCAGGTTTCTTTTTGCTAAAGAAGCTATTAATTCCTTCTGTAGCTTCGTCATCAATTCGCTTTGCCGCATGTTCTGCGATTAACTGCTCAAACTCGGAATTGTCCACACATGTCTTACTTACTCTTCTTAATCCAACCTTACTTATTTCTATAGCATTAGGCGCCGATCTGAGTAGTTTGGACACAAAATATTCGGTTAGAGCAGCCAATTGTCCGTCCTCGCATGTCTCCGTAACCAGACCTATTCTGTGAGCCTCAGCGGCATCAAATTGCTCACCAGTGAGGGCATAACGGCGTAAATTAGAAACACCAATTCTACTAACTAACTGAGGAAAAATTATGTTCGCTACCAAACCCCACAAAACTTCGCTAATAGCAAATATTGAACTTCTTTCAGCCAGAACAATATCACATGAAGATACAATCCCAGTTCCACCTCCCATGCATATGCCTTGAACAACCGCAATAGTAGGTTTAGGAAACGAATCAAGGGCCCAAAACGTTTCAGCAGTCAAACTGGACGCAGCATGATTGGCTGCCATGTCCTCTCGATTCAGTCGTGAAAGCCATGCTAAATCAGCACCTGCTTGAAAATTTTTTCCCCTCCCCTTTAAAAGTAACACTCGGACTGAACTATCCATTTTCAACTTCATTAAACAGTCTACGAATTCTTTCAAAAAGTACTCATCGTAAGCGTTGTTTAAATCTGGTCTATTCAATTCAACGGTTGCAATACCATTTCTGGATATATCATTAATACAAACAGATGATTCCATTTTCTCCACTACCTCTGACGTAAAATTTTCCGCACATTTTAGGATGCACATATAGCTGCAAATCCTGCGCTAAGAAATGGCACCATTCTTTTATGAATGCCAACTAGATCAGTCGTTTTACATAATTCTTTGGATAGAATATCAATTCTACCCGTTTGAGCAAATGTGATGGTCATAGCGCCCAATAAAAAGTGAAAGCCCCAAAAAATTTCTTCGTCTTTTGCAGACGGAAAACACATCTTAGTTCGCCTAACGAATTCGAGCGCTACCGGGTCAAATTCATGCGACATAACCTCCCTACTCCATCGCGGTGAATTAGCGGTTTGAGCAACTAAACGTGAGTAGTTTTGCCAGCCTATATCGCCCGAAACAGTTCGCTTTAGAACAGGTTCGGTGAAAGCGATAATTATAGAATCTATCGATGCCGAGTTTTCAAGGCTTGTCAGCGCGCCCATCCGTTCCTTATTTAATATTTCTGAGCGGCGTTCAATCACACGTTTGAAAAGCTCAAGCTTCGTCCCGAAGTGATAATTTGGCAGAGCGAGCTCCACACCAGCATGCTGCGTAATGTGTCTTAAAGACACACCGTCATAGCCACTTTCAGCAAACAAGGCCTCAGCTGAATCTAAAATCCTTTGCGCGGTTATAGACTTCTTGATAGTGATAATTGTCACCCTATTGCACTACATTTAGAAAATCATATATATTTGAACAGGTGTTCAAATATATATGATTTAACTTCGTTGTACATTGATTAAAGCGTCTAACCCACAAGGAGCTAGTTTTGAGAACCTTCATTTGCGGATTGGATATCGGTGGAACTTTTACCGATTGTGTGTTGATCGATGAATTTGGTGAACTCACGATCGCAAAATCTCCATCAACACCGACTGATTTTTCAGAAGGTGTGTTAAATGCAATTGAAAGTGCCGCTTCCAAACTGAAGTTATCTTCGCCGGAGCTCCTTAAATCTATCAAGGTCCTCGCTCATGGAACAACCGTTGGAACGAATGCCATAATTCAACGGAAAGGAGCAAAAGTTGGTTTAATCACGACCAAAGGTCACAACGATGTCATTCACATCATGAGAGGCTCTAGGGGACTCGCAGGTCAAGACATTAAACTCATTGTGCATATTCCTGAGAGTAGCAAGCCCGACCCTCTCGTACCCAAAAAGCTTATAAAAGGTGTCTCGGAACGGGTAGATTGCTTTGGGAATATCGTGGTTGAGTTAAATGAAAATGAAGTTAGGAATGCAGTAAAAGAGCTTCAACAAGCTGGTTGCGAATCTCTTGCAGTCTGTTGCTTGTGGTCATTTTTGGAGCCGAAACATGAGCTGCAGATAAAGAGTATTGCCGAAGAAATTGCGCCAGAGATGTATGTAACATGCTCTACAGATCTCGCGCCCAAATGGGGGGAGTATGAGCGAACGACAGCGGTGGCGCTTAACGCTTATATTGGGCCGACAACCGTGGGTTATATCACTAGACTCGACAAAAGCCTAAAACTCATGGGATATAAGCCTCCACTACAAATTACCCACTGCGCCGGAGGCACTATAACCGTGCCCAAAGCGCAAGAGGCGCCATTATTGACTTTAGATTCCGGACCAGTCGCCGGTGTCACTGGGTCCAGTTATCTTGGTTCTCTCATGGGCTATCAGAATGTTATCACTACAGACCTAGGGGGGACCTCTTTTGACGTGGGCGTTATTCACGACACCAAACCTGTAGTTTCGTACAAAAGTACGGTACACCAATACGAGTATTTTTTACCCAAAGTCGACGTTCAAACCCTAGGGACCGGGGGCGGTAGTAAGGTTTGGATCGATCCCGCCACCAAAGCACTGAGGGTGGGTCCGGAGAGCGCTGGTGCCGATCCGGGGCCGGTTTGCTACGGTAATGGTGGGGCAACTCCAACTACAACAGACGCCGACTTAGTACTTGGATATTTAGATCCCGAAAATTTTGCGGGTGGAAAGATCAAGCTTAATATCGCCGCCGCGCAGAGTTCGATGCAAGCTTTAGCTGATCAACTAGATATGTCTCTTTATGAATTAGCTAGCGGAGTGGCGACAATCGCTGAATTCCAAATGGCTGATCTCATCAGAAAAGTGACGGTACAAAAAGGCTTAGATCCTCGCGAATTTGTAGTTTTTGCATTCGGCGGAGCAGGACCTGTGCACATGGGAGTAGCTGCTAGAGAACTAGGAGTATCGAAAGTAATCGTCCCCCAAGGTGATACAGCGGCCGTATGGTGTGCGTTCGGCGCGGCGTCTGCCGATGTTTTACATGTTAGCGAACAGGCCAAAATCATGTCGTCTCCGTTCGATAAAGAATCAGTGAACAAAATACTTTTGGCTCTTAAAGAGAAGGGTATACGTCAGCTAAATTCTGACGGTATTAATGCTAATGAACATAAATTTCAATATTCCCTCGATATGCGTCATCGAGGGCAAATAAACGAAGTCGAAGTATTTCTAGATACAGATTCCCTAGAGGAGAACTCATTGGCCCTCTTGCGTGAGAAATTCGTCTCTCGTTATGAGCAACTTTATGGACACGGTGCCGCACTGTATGACGCACGCTTAGAAATCGTGACCGCTAGATGCCGCGCCTCCGCTATCTCACTCAAACCTAAATTAAACACAAGCGAATTAGACCAAAGAGCAGTCTCACCTGATGTGCAAACTGGCGTGAGAAAAATATACTGGGCTGAGGATAAAAAAATCCACCCAACCTCCATCTTTGATGGCTACAAGATGTCTCCTGGAAATTATCTTGAAGGTCCGTGCGTGATAGAGACCGAAACTACATCAATAGTTGTGCATCCAGGTCAAAGTATAGAAATGGATAGTTTCAAAAATTTTGTAATTAATCCATAAATCAGGAGGAACGTGCCATGCCAAGAATCAGCGAAATGCCGAACACCAATTTTAATGGTATTGAGCAACCTTATGTTCCACCGAAGCAGTTAAATATATCTGAAAAATTAAAATTGCATCGCAAATGGTCTGAAACAATCGATCCCGTAACATATGAAGTTATCAGACATAACCTCTGGCAAATAAATGAAGAGCATGGGGCCACAATACAGAGGTTATCGGGTTCTCCGGTTGCAATGTACGCACTCGACTTAAATCCATCAATTCTAACGGAAGATGCGGAGTTTGTTTATTTTGGGCCATATATGCAATACATGTCTGGAGTAACTGATACGCAAGTCAAGTGGACCCTAGAGTATCGCAGTGAAAACCCTGAGATACGCGAAGGTGACATGTTCATCGCAAACGATCCCTGGGTTGGTGCGGCACACCAACAGGACGTTATGCTCCTCTGTCCCGTATTTTGGAAAAATGAATTATTTTGTTGGGTCACAAATTGTCTTCATCAATATGATATTGGAGGAATCACTCCAGGTAGCTTTTGTCCATCGGCCGAGTCGGTCTACGAGGAAGGACTCATGCTTCCTCCGTTGAAGATAATCGAAAACTATGAAATTAGAAAGGATATAGAAGAGGTCTACCTGAGATCCTCCAGAAAACCGCAGCTAGTAGCACTAGATTTCAGGGCACAAGTAGCTGGAAATACCACTGCACGTGAACGCATAGTCGAACTTATAAAGAGATATGGTGCCGAGACCTTAAAAGGTGTTATGAAAAAGATAATTGATAATTCCGAGTTATCTTATCTCGAAAAAATGTCTCGCCTGCCCGATGGTGAATGGTCGGATAGAACTTACATAGAAGCTTGTAGGCCAGGCGATAGAAGAACACATAAGGTAATGCTAGGTCTTCGCAAAGAAGGGAACAAACTGATTTTTACTAATGATGGCTCAGCACCTCAGGAAGGTGCGATGAACGCAACCTACTCTGGCTGGAGAGGATCAATTATGGTAGCAATTAACGAGCTACTTTCTTGGGATCAATATTTTGCATGCGGTGGTGCACTAAGACATATAGAGTTCGATCCCACCCCAGGGACGCTAAACTGTGCAGAATTTCCTGCATCTGTTTCAACAGCGCCTATCCAAGCAATGGAGATTTCCCTATACCCTGCCTATAACGTAATTTCAAAAATGATTTATCCAGATGAAGAGTTACGCAAGGACATTATGTGTATTGGCGGCACTAGCCAATGGCCTGCAACACTATTCAGAGGTACAGATCAATGGGGCGAAAAATACGGCTACTTGTTAGTAGACCCTATTGGGGGCGCGATTGGTGCATTCACAATGGCGGATGGAATCAATACTGGAGGTCAGGCTAGAACACCCATATGTCAATTACCGAACATCGAGCACACAGAACAAAATTTTCCTATTTTGTTCTTGTACCGAAAAGAGCTAACCGACTCAGGGGGTGCAGGAAAATATAGGGGGGGACTTTCTGCCGAAAGTTGTTTCGTGCCGCATAATACCGAAAAAGTGACACAAGATACGCTATCATCTGGTAATGCTATCCCTACGTCCCCTGGACTTATGGGTGGGTACCCTTCGACCACAAACGGGTACACGTTCATTCGTGACAGCGATATCTTCGATCACATGCAAAAAGCCACAATGCCAGCAGACACATCCGATTTGAGCGGGCGTCATGAAACCCTTCAATTAAGGCAAGAAAATTTTATACAAAACCCCAGCGATGTCTACGCTGTTAGATGGAGTGGTGGCGGAGGGTTTGGTGACCCGTTCGATAGAGACCTGGAAGATATTGCAACTGATTTAGATACTTTTGCGATCACACCTGAAGCCGCTAAAAATATTTATGGTGCTATCATTTTAAGTGACGGAACCATAGACACCGAAGCAAGCATACTCGAGAGAAAAAAAGTTAAACAGAACCGTATAACTAAAGCTCCCGAGATAGCAAGGCGCAAAGGGGCACTAGTATACGAAAGCTCGGATACGCTCAATATCCATGCAGATACCGACGGCGAATACTGGTGCTGTGCCAAATGTCAGCAACCGCTCGGAGATTCGCGAACAAATTATAAGACTCAGTGTATTCAAGAAAATCGAGAAATCTCGACTAGTAATCCATTGATTGGCGATCCAAGTCGATTTATCGACGATGTAGTGGAATTTCGCCAGTTTTACTGCACTGGGTGCGGCACGCTTCTCGACAACGAAATCGCCATTGCTAGCGACCCAGTCATACACGATGTACGCGGGATCTAACTAAAAGAATTAACGCTTGACCCGATAATTGTCATGGCAATCCTTACACACATTTACCGTCGCAATAAATTGTTTGACGACAGCCTCTTGATCGCCATTTATAGTTATTGCTGCTAAGTCAGACGATACCTTTTCTAATTCGTAAAACCTTTGATTAAAGTCCTCTAAATTCTCCCACGCCTCGGGCCGAGTATCTGATTCTGCGGACCTACTGCTCTCAATGAACCCTTCTCTCACCATTGGAGCTAAAAGCTCTAATCGTTTTGCGAGAAAACGAAAACGCTCGGCGTCATATGGTACTTTACCTTTAACCATTGCACCCATAGGGCCAACATTCCATCCCAAGGCCATCAATATACCTTGACGATAATGCACCGCGTCGTCGGGTTTTGGTTCAGAGTACACATACTGAGTGACCGACATTAATACAACTAAAAACAACGTCCAGAGTATTCTATTATTCATAATATTTAGCCCCCTTTATAAGTTCACTATAATCGTAACCATCGACCCACTCAATACTAAAAAAAATAATGCACGCCAAAGCGTCACAGACACTACACACCTTTTTTGCGGAACCTCGTTTAAATAACCGGTGACCATCGCCTGCACTAGATATTGTTTTTTCCAAAATTGATAGAAGGCTATAACGAGAATATGCAGCAAGATAAGACCAATTAAAAAATAAGCTATCACTTCATGAATGCCAGTAAAAAAGTCACTTAGCTGAGAGCTAACGTACTGATATAACGGACCCTCATTAAAAAGATCATCGTTGGCGAAAAGTCCAGTAATACCCTGTAATAGGAGCGCCAAAAGCATTGTCATTACGGCCCATCCACCCAATGGATTGTGCGTAAAGTACGGCGCTGACTTTCGATGAAAAATTGTTTTCGAGTAACGCCAAACCTCAGTAGGTCCACACAAAAAGTTAGAAAACAGAGAGGACGACGTACCAAAAAACCCCCAAAGAAAACGAAATAAAATAAGAGATAAGACACAGTAGCCGCAAAGCATATGATACTGCAGAAACATTCCGCCTTCCCTACCACTCCACCATGAAAAAATGAATAAGAGTGCCAGCGTCCAGTGGCAAACCCTCGTAGGAAGATCCCAAATATAACTGTTTTTATTCGTACTATTCACGTTAGTCCTTTGACTTTCCTCTCTCAAGCTTTATAGTAAATTTGTGCTAAAAATCTACCGATTTACTCCTCTTTAATCAATCAACTTGT